>NZ_BAAALD010000001.1:237272-237535 GCF_039528095.1 Kitasatospora arboriphila | reverse complement strand
GGGGGGGGCGGCCCCGGCGGCAGCGCGGACGCGGCCGCGGCCGTCGCCGCTGCGGCGCCGGCCCCGGCGGGTATCGCCTCGGCCGAACGGCTGCCGACCCGGACGGTGCCGACCCCGCCGCGCTGCGGCGGCGCGGACCGGTCGGCGCCACCCGCCGCGGCCGCACCGGCGGGTGCGGAGGCCGGCGGGGCGGTGGGCTCCGCGGTGGGCTTCCCGGACGGCTTCGCGGTGGGCGGGGGGGGGGGGGGGGCGGGGGGGGGGGG
>NZ_BAAALD010000001.1:178996-237221 GCF_039528095.1 Kitasatospora arboriphila | reverse complement strand
CCCGCCCCCCCCCCCCCCGTCGTGGTGCGCTCGGCACCGGCCAGCGGGACGGCCTGCTGGGTGGTGGCCTCGGCCCGGGCGGTGGACTCGGCGACGATCCGCCGCAGCTGGGCGCGGGTCGCCGAGGCGTCCAGGCGCCGGTCCGGGTCCTTCTCCAGCAGCCCCTCGATGACCGGCCGCAGCGGGCCGGCGTTGAGCGGCGGGGCGAGGTCCTCGGTCATCACGGCGGTGAGCGTGGCGAGCGCCGATCCGCGGTCGTACGGGGGCTTGCCCTCGACCATCGAGTAGAGCGTGCCGCCGAGCGACCACATGTCGGCCGGCGGGCCGGGCTTCCTGCCCTTGGCCCGCTCCGGCGAGATGTACGAGGGGGCGCCGACCAGCATGCCGGTGGAGGTGACGGAGGTGTCGCCCTCGACGCTCGCGATGCCGAAGTCGGTGAGCACCACCCGGCCGTCGTCGCCGATCAGCACGTTGGACGGCTTGACGTCGCGGTGCAGGATGCCGTGCTCGTGGGCGGCGCAGAGCACGCCCAGCACGTCGAGGGCGATCGCGGCGGCGCGGGCGGGCTCCAGCGGGCCGTCGTCCTTGATGACGTCGGCGAGGGAGCGGGACTCGACCAGCTCCATGACGATCCAGGGCCGCTCGTCCTCCTCGACCACGTCGAAGACGGTGACGGCGGCGGTGTGCCGGATCCGCGCGGTGGCCTTGGCCTCGCGCAGGGTCCGGACGATCAGGCGGTGCTTCTCGTCCTCGTCGACGGCGTCGGTCATCCGCAGTTCCTTGACCGCGACGATCCGGCCGAGCATCTCGTCCTCGGCCCGCCAGACCGTGCCCATCCCGCCACGGCCGAGGACGTCGTTCAAGCGGTACCGGCCGGCGAGCAGACGGCCGGTGGGCTCCTGCGGCTGCGTCATCGGTGCGCTCCCCCATGTGTTGCTGGCCGTGTGGTCATGACGGCGCGTCCGGCCGCAGCGGGCGGCGCACCCGGGGCCCAGAACGCCAAGTGCCCATCATCCCCTGTCGCTTCGGCCCGGGACCAATCGGCCCCACGCCCTTCGGACGGTCCGCGGCCGGCCCGCGTCCCGTTCGTGGCCGAAAAAGCACTGGCACGCGCGGATCGATCGTCCCATCGACTCGCACGCGTTCACGAATTCTCCCACTCCGGCGCACGATCACTCCACGTTGGATGCCGTGCTGACACACCGTCACCACGTCCCGGCGGCCGGCGGCCGGCACCCCGGGGGCGGGCGGGAACGTGGGGGGGCCGCCGGGGGGCTCCGGGGGCAGCAGCAGCGGCGGATCAGCCGTGCAGCGCCGGGTTGACGGTGACCTCGACCCGCTGGAACTCCTTGAGCTCCGAGTAGCCGGTGGTGGCCATGGCCCGGCGCAGCGCGCCGAAGAGGTTCATGGTGCCGTCCGGGGTGTGCGACGGGCCGGTGAGGATCTCCGCGATGGTGCCCACGGTGCCCAGGTCGACCTTCTTGCCGCGCGGGACGTCGTCGTGCACGGCCTCCATGCCCCAGTGGTGGCCCTTGCCGGGCGCGTCGGTGGCACGGGCCAGCGCCGCACCGATCATCACCGCGTCCGCGCCGCAGGCGACGGCCTTGGCGATGTCGCCGCTGTAGCCGACGCCGCCGTCCGCGATGACGTGCACGTAGCGGCCGCCGGACTCGTCCATGTAGTCGCGGCGGGCGGCGGCCACGTCGGCGACCGCGGTGGCCATGGGCACCTGGATGCCCAGCACGTTGCGGGTGGTGTGGGCGGCGCCGCCGCCGAAGCCGACCAGCACGCCGGCCGCGCCGGTGCGCATCAGGTGCAGCGCCGCGGTGTAGGTGGCGCAGCCGCCGACGATGACCGGCACGTCGAGCTCGTAGATGAACTGCTTGAGGTTGAGCGGCTCGGCGGCCGAGGAGACGTGCTCGGCAGAGACGGTCGTGCCGCGGATCACGAACACGTCCACACCGGCGTCGACGACGGCCTTGGAGAACTCGGCGGTGCGCTGCGGCGAGAGGGCGGCGGCGGTGACCACGCCGGAGTCGCGGACCTCCTTGATCCGCTGCCCGATCAGCTCGGCCTTGATCGGCTCGGCGTAGATCTCCTGCAGGCGGCGGGTGGCGTCGGCCTCGTCGGAGATGGCGGCGATCTCCTCCAGCAGCGGCTGCGGGTCCTCGTAGCGGGTCCAGAGGCCTTCGAGGTTGAGCACGCCGAGGCCGCCGAGCCTGCCGATGGCGATGGCCTGCTGGGGCGAGACCACGCTGTCCATCGGGGCCGCCAGGAAGGGCAGCTCGAAGCGGTAGGCGTCGATCTGCCAGGCGATCGAGACCTCCTTCGGGTCCCGCGTACGGCGGCTGGGGACGACGGCGATGTCGTCGAAGGCGTACGCCCGGCGGCCGCGCTTGCCTCGCCCGATCTCGATCTCAGTCACTTCGAGCCCTTCTGCTGCTGTGCATCTGCCGGCCGGGTCACCCCGGCCGCCCCCCAGTATCCCGCACCGGTCCCGGCGGCCGCCCCCACCGTCCGCGACACGGGCATGCGCCAGGGGCGCGCGGGGAGACCTCCCCGCGCGCCCCTGGGGGTGCGGTCGTGCCGGTCGCTCAGCGGCTGCTGTAGTTCGGCGCCTCGACGGTCATCTGGATGTCGTGCGGGTGGCTCTCCTTGAGGCCGGCCGCGGTGATCCGGACGAACCGGCCCTTGCTCTCCATCTCGGCGACGGTGGCCGCGCCGACGTAGCCCATGGTCTGCCGCAGGCCGCCGACCAGCTGGTGCAGCACCGCCGACAGCGGGCCGCGGTAGGGCACCTGGCCCTCGATGCCCTCGGGCACGAGCTTGTCGTCCGAGGCGACCTCGGCCTGGAAGTAGCGGTCCTTGGAGTAGGAGCGGCCCTGGCCGCGGGACTGCATGGCGCCGAGCGAGCCCATGCCGCGGTAGGACTTGTACTGCTTGCCGTTGATGAACTGCAGCTCGCCGGGCGACTCCTCGCAGCCGGCCAGCAGCGAGCCGAGCATCACGGTGTCGGCACCGGCGGCGAGCGCCTTGCCGATGTCGCCGGAGTACTGCAGGCCGCCGTCGCCGATCACCGGCACGCCGGCCGCGCGGCAGGCGAGGGCGGCCTCGTAGATGGCGGTGATCTGCGGCACGCCGATGCCGGCGACCACGCGGGTGGTGCAGATGGAGCCGGGGCCGACGCCGACCTTGACGCCGTCGACACCGGCGTCGATCAGCGCCTGGGCGCCGTCACGGGTGGCGACGTTGCCGCCGATGACGTCGACCTTGACTGCCGCCTTGATCTTGGCGATCCAGGCGAGGGCGTTGTGGCTGTGGCCGTGCGAGGTGTCGACGACCAGGAAGTCGACGCCGGCGCCGACCAGGGCCTGGGCGCGGTCGAAGGCCTCGGCGGAGGCGCCGACGGCGGCGCCGACCAGCAGGCGGCCCTCGGAGTCCTTGGCGGCGTTCGGGTACTGCTCGGCCTTGACGAAGTCCTTGACCGTGATGAGGCCCTTGATCCGGCCGTCCTCGTCGACCAGGGGCAGCTTCTCGATCTTGTGGCGGCGGAGCAGCGCCATGGCGTCCTCGCCGGAGATGCCGACCTTGCCGGTGATCAGCGGCATCGGGGTCATGATCTCGCGGACCTGGCGGGTGCGGTCCGTCTCGAAGGCCATGTCGCGGTTGGTGACGATGCCCAGCAGGCGGCCCTCGGGGTCGGCCACCGGCACGCCGCTGATCCGGAACCGCGCGCAGAGGGCGTCGGCCTCGGCGAGGGTGGCCTCCGGGCCGACGGTGATCGGGTCGGCGACCATGCCGGACTCGGAGCGCTTGACGAGGTCGACCTGGCCGACCTGGTCCTCGATCGACAGGTTGCGGTGCAGCACGCCGACGCCGCCCTGGCGGGCCATGGCGATGGCCATCCGGGACTCGGTGACCTTGTCCATCGCCGCCGAGAGCAGCGGGATGTTCACCCGGACGTTGCGGGAGACCCGCGAGGAGGTGTCGACCTGGTTCGGCAGCACCTCGGAGGCCCCGGGCAGCAGCAGGACGTCGTCGTACGTGAGTCCGAGCATCGCGAACTTCTCGGGTACGCCTGCGGCGTTGTAAGACATTGTGTGGGGACCTTCCGTGGCGGCCGTTGATCTGATCGCTTCCGGCTGAGGGTGTCCGGAGCATTGGTCTCAGGAGGGCGGGGCGTCGGCCTGGGTCAGGACCGTCGCCGCACCCGCGCACACCGGCACGGGCGGACCGCCAAGACGCCGCAATGCTCGGAGGTTCCTCCAAGGGAACCCCGGTCGCACCCACGAAACTTTGGCGACCTGCCCAGGCGCCGATACCTCATGGTACTGGTGTCCGGAGTGTCGGTTGGCGCTCTCCTTGACAACACAGAAGTCAGGAGGACTCTTCCGCGAGCGCGCGAAGTCGGCTGAGCGCACGGTGCTGGGCGACCCGGACGGCGCCCGGGGACATCCCGAGCACCTCGCCGGTCTCCTCCGCGGACAGCCCGGCGGCCACCCTCAGCAGCACGAGTTCGCGCTGGCGGGCCGGCAGGTTGGAGAGCAGTTCCTTGATCCAGGCGGCGTCGCTGCTGAGCAGGGCGCGCTCCTCCGGGCCGAGCGACTCGTCCGGGGTCTCCGGCAGGTCGTCGGGCGGGATCACGGTGGAACCGGGGCCGCGCATCGCGGCCCGCTGCAGGTCGGCGATCTTGTGCGCGGCGATGCCGTACACGAAGGCCTCGAACGGCCGACCCTCGTCGCGGTAGCGCGGCAGTGCGCAGAGCACCGCCACGCAGACCTCCTGCACCACGTCGTCCACGTGGTGCCGGGCGCCGCCGGGCAGCCGGACGAGCCGGCCCCGGCAGTAGCGCAGCGCCAGCGGGTGGACGTAGGCGAGCAGGGCGTCCACGGCCGGGCCCTCGCCGGCGACGGCGGCGGCCACGACCTCGTTCAGCTGGGGCGACGCCCCGCTGCCGAGCACGGGCCGGCGCGGTGCGCCGGTGTCCGCGTACGACGCATCGCCCGGACCGCTGGGCGGAGCCGGGTCGGGCCGGGCCTCGCCGGGGGCGCCGGCCTCGTCGTCACGCATCGGTCCATGGTGCCTGGTCGTTCCGGCGAACGCGGCACCGCGTCCGGAGTTGTGCATCGGAACGTTATGCGTGATCGCCGTACCCACCGCACCGCCTCCCGCCCCTGTGCCCGTCGTTCCTGCTGCGGCTGCACTCGTCTCCGCAGTACCCGTCCGCTGGTTCCCGAGGTGCTCCACTCCTCCATGGTGCAGCCTCGGGACCACGACGTCACACGTCCGGGCCCGGGGAGCCGCGGCGCGGCCGCCCCGTCAGCGGACCAGGCCCCAGCGGAAGCCGAGCGCCACGGCGTGCGCGCGGTCCGACGCGCCGAGCTTCTTGAACAGGCGCCGGGCGTGCGTCTTGACCGTGTCCTCGGAGAGGAACAGCTCGCGGCCGATCTCCGCGTTGCTCCGGCCGTGGCTCATGCCCTCCAGCACCTGGATCTCACGGGCCGTCAGCGTCGGCGCCGCCCCCATGTCGGGGCTGCGCAGCCGACGCGGCGCGAGCCGCCACGTCGGGTCCGCGAGCGCCTGGGTGACGGTGGCCCGCAGTTCGGCGCGCGAGGCGTCCTTGTGCAGGTAGCCGCGGGCGCCGGCGGCGACCGCGAGCGCCACGCCGTCCAGGTCCTCGGCGACGGTGAGCATGATGATGCGGGCGCCCGGGTCGGCGGACAGCAGCCGCCGGACCGTCTCCACCCCGCCGAGGCCGGGCATCCGGACGTCCATCAGAACGAGATCGGAGCGGTCGGCCACCCAGCGGCGGAGGACCTCCTCACCGTTCGTCGCAGTGGTCACCCGGTCGACGCCGGGCACGGTCGCGACCGCTCGGCGAAGCGCCTCCCGGGCGAGCGGGGAATCGTCGCAGACGAGTACGGATGTCATGACCGTCCTCCGCAGCTGATCCGCGTCACGTTGAGCCTCCTGGCTGGTACGAAACCTCTCCGACACGGCCGACTGGCGACGGACCCCGTTCTGATCGCCGATGCCACCGCGATCGTTCCCGACGTCCAGCGCTTGCTAACCGCCTCCGTACATCCAACGACCGTCACTCGAATGAGTTACGGCCTTCGGGGCCATCGCCACCACTGTACGTGGCCGACCCATCACGGATCATGCGCCTCGCGGTGCACACGCCGCAGATTCGTGCAGCGGACGCGCGGTCCGCATGGCGCGCGCACCCGACGTCCCGGGCCCGTACCCGGGGACGACCGGCGCACTGCCACCCGATTGCCACGCGGAGCCTGACCACCACCATGCCCCGTTTGTCCGTTTTTATAGCTTCTATACGGTCATTGACTGTTGTGTCGGTGTGTGGGTGACTTGTCCTGTTGGGAGCCGTAAGTCATATTTCCAGGTGTCCGTACCGGCCCCGAGCAGCCTCGCCGCAGCGGGCGGGCCCCGAGACCTTTTTGCAACCGCGTCGATCCGAGCCCGAGTCCTGAGTCATTGAAGGGAATGAGCCATGGCAGATTTCTCCCGCCTCCCCGGCCCCAACGCAGACCTCTGGGACTGGCAGCTCTCCGCCGCCTGCCGCGGCGTCGACAGTTCTCTCTTCTTCCACCCCGAGGGCGAGCGCGGGGCCGCGCGCAGCTCGCGCGAGGCCAGTGCCAAGGAGGTCTGCATGCGGTGCCCCGTGCGGGCCGAGTGCGCGGCACACGCCCTGGCCGTCCGGGAGCCGTACGGCGTGTGGGGCGGACTGACCGAGGACGAGCGCGAGGAGCTGCTGGGCCGCTCGCGGAACAGGCAGCTGGCCGAGGTGCCGCTGGCGATGCCGGCGAACGTCCGGCAGTGACGCGCGGCCAGGGCTCGGCGCAGCGGGATCCGGCCGGACCGGCCATGAAGAAACGTTTCAGCGGCGACCAGGACGGACGGCCGTCGACCGATCAGCGGGCGGCGGCCGCTGCCGCCAGCTGATCCAGCATCAGCCCCACCGCGGGCACCCCCGCCAGGTCCGGCAGGGTCAGCGCGACCACCTCCCGGCGCACCGGCTCGCCCGCGGCCGTCTCCAGCGGCACCACCGCCACCCCGTCGCGCCGCACCGCGTCCAGCGCCATGCCCGGCAGCACCGCCACCCCCAGCCCGGCCGCCACCAGGCCCACCACCGCGGGGTAGTCGTCGGTCGCGAAGTCGATCCGGGGCTGGAAGCCGGCACCCGCGCACAGCTCCACCAGGTGGCCCCGGCACTGCGGACAGCCCGCGATCCACTGCTCGTCCGCCAGCTCGCCCACCCCCACCGGGACGCCGTCCCGGCCCGCGAGCCGGTGCCCGGCCGGCACCAGCACCACCATCGGGTCGTCCAGCAGCGGCTGCACCACCAGGTCGGACCAGTCGGTCGCGGCCGCGGACGCCGCGGCCTCCAGCGCCGCCTCGGCCCTGGCCTCGCGGGCCGAGGCGTGCGGGGACGGCACCACCGCGGCACCGCCCTGCGAGTCCGGGTAGCGGAACGCCAGCGCCACCTCGCACTCCCCCGCCCGCACCATCGCCGGGGACTCCGGCGGCTCGGCCTCGACCAGCGACACGCGCATGCCCGGGCGCGCCGCCCGGAGCTGGGCCACCGCCTTCGGCACCAGCGTGGAGCTCGCCGTCGGGAAGGACACCAGGCGCACCCGGCCCGAGCGGAGGCCGGCGATCGCCGCGACCTCCTCCTCCGCGGCGGACAGGCCCGCCAGGATGCCGGAGGCGTGCTTCAGCAGCACCTCGCCGGCCTCGCTGAGCTGCATGCCCTTGCCGGAGCGGACCACCAGCGGGGTGGCCACCGACTTCTCCAGGGCCTTCATCTGCTGGCTCACGGCGGGCTGGGTGCAGCCCAGCTCGCGCGCGGCGGCGGAGAAGGAACCGGTGCGGGCGACAGCGCGGAGCACTCGGAGGTGGCGGGCCTCGATCATGGCTCAGTTATAAGCCACCCTTTGACCCTGCCGGAAGCGAACGGATCACCCGGGACGCCCCCCGACGCCGGGGGAATCCCCCGCAGGCGCGCGGCGCACTGCGCGAGGCGCAGGGGCAGCACCCCCGCCGCTTCCCCCGTGCGGCGCCACGGCCCCGGCAGGGATGCCCGGGTACGGGTCCTTGCCCCTTCGCGCGGTCCTCCTCCGGCCCCGGCCGGCATGCCCCCGCGCGCCCGTGCTGTCCTTGCCCGTCCGCGCCGGGTGGGCCCGTCCCGGATCGCACAGTTCCCCGCGCCCCTGAGGGGTCGCTCTTCCCGGGAACGCCGGAGGCCCGGCTCCTCCCGCCGGGTGGGCGGGAGGAGCCGGGCCTCCGGGGAGCGACTCGCGTCAGTGGGAGTGGCCGTGGCCGCCGTGCGAGTGGCCGTGACCGTTGTCGGCCTCCTCCTCCTTCTTCTCCACCACGAGGGTCTCGGTGGTGAGGAGCAGGGAGGCGATGGAGGCGGCGTTCTCCAGGGCCGAGCGGGTGACCTTGACCGGGTCGATGACGCCGGCCTTCACCAGGTCGCCGTACTCGCCGGTGGCGGCGTTGTAGCCGTGGCCGGTCTCCAGGTCGGCGACCTTGGAGGTGATGACGTAGCCCTCCAGGCCGGCGTTCTGGGCGATCCAGCGCAGCGGCTCGGCCAGCGCCTTGCGGACGACCGCGACACCGGTGGCCTCGTCGCCGGACAGGCCCAGGCCGCCGTCGAGGACCTTGGCGGCGTGCACGAGGGAGGCGCCGCCACCGGCGACGATGCCCTCCTCGACCGCGGCGCGGGTCGCCGAGATGGCGTCCTCGAGGCGGTGCTTGCGCTCCTTCAGCTCCACCTCGGTGGCGGCGCCGACCTTGATGACGCAGACGCCGCCGGCCAGCTTGGCCAGGCGCTCCTGCAGCTTCTCGCGGTCCCAGTCGGAGTCGGTGGAGGCGATCTCGGCCTTGATCTGGCCGACGCGGCCGGCCACGGCCTCGGAGTCGCCGGCACCGTCGACGAGGATGGTCTCGTCCTTGGTGACGGTGATGCGGCGGGCGGTGCCGAGCACGTCCAGGCCGGCCTGGTCGAGCTTGAGGCCGACCTCCTCGGAGATGACGGTCGCGCCGGTGAGGACGGCGATGTCGCCGAGGATCGCCTTGCGGCGGTCGCCGAAGCCGGGGGCCTTGACGGCCACCGCGTTGAAGGTGCCGCGGATCTTGTTGACCACCAGGGTGGACAGCGCCTCGCCGTCGACGTCCTCGGCGATGATCAGCAGCGGGCGGGAGCCGCCCTGCAGGATCTTCTCCAGCAGCGGCAGGAGCTCCTGGATGGAGGAGATCTTGCCCTGGTTGATCAGGATGTACGGGTCGTCGAGGACCGCCTCCTGGCGCTCCGCGTCGGTCACGAAGTACGGCGACAGGTAGCCCTTGTCGAACTGCATGCCCTCGGTGAACTCGAGCTCGACGCCGAAGGTGTTGGACTCCTCGACGGTGATGACACCGTCCTTGCCGACCTTGTCGATCGCCTCGGCGATGAGCTCGCCGACCTGGGTGTCCTGGGCGGAGAGGGACGCGACGGCGGCGACGTCGTCCTTGCCCTCGATCTCGCGGGCCACCGAGAGCAGGTGCTCGGAGACGGCGGCGACGGCCTTGTCGATGCCCTTCTTCAGGGCGGCCGGGCCGGCGCCGGCGGCGACGTTGCGCAGGCCCTCGTTGACCAGGGCCTGGGCGAGCACGGTGGCGGTGGTGGTGCCGTCGCCCGCGACGTCGTTGGTCTTGGTGGCGACCTCCTTGACCAGCTGCGCGCCGAGGTTCTCGTACGGGTCGTCGAGCTCGACCTCGCGGGCGATGGTCACACCGTCGTTGGTGATGGTGGGGGCGCCGAACTTCTTGTCGATGACGACGTTGCGGCCCTTGGGGCCGATGGTCACCTTGACCGTGTCGGCCAGCTTGTTGACACCGCGCTCCAGCGAGCGGCGGGCGTCCTCGTCGAACTGCAGGATCTTCGCCATGTTCCCGTTTCCTCAGGGTCTTACGGTATGGACCAACAAGCACGCCCCGGCCCGGGTCAGTGCTGACGCGGTTCCGGGGCGGGCCGTTACGGCTTACTTCTCGATGATGGCGAGAACGTCGCGGGCCGAGAGGACGAGGTACTCCTCGCCCTGGTACTTGACCTCGGTGCCGCCGTACTTGGAGTACAGGACGATGTCACCGACGGCGACGTCGAGCGGCAGGCGCTGGCCGTCCTCGAAGCGGCCCGGGCCGACGGCCAGGACGACGCCCTCCTGGGGCTTCTCCTTGGCGGTGTCCGGGATAACCAGGCCGGAGGCCGTGGTGGTCTCGGCGTCGAGCGGCTGGACCACGATGCGGTCCTCGAGCGGCTTGATGGCAACCTTGCTGCTGGTGGTCACGTCCGAGCTCCCCTTCGGAGATTACGGGGTTGTCTAACAGGGAAGGGCGATGTCCGCAGGCCTGCCGTCGCGGGGGTCAGGCGCGCTCCGTCGCGTTGGCACTCCCCCGGGGGGAGTGCCAGGAACGACCATAGGCCGCCGTTAGCACTCAGTCAACCAGAGTGCCAACGCCAGTCGCCCGGTGTCCCCGGGTGCGGGTGAGTAGTCGTACTCATGTGCGGCACCGGCGCGGCTGGGACGATGGCTGCATGACCGCGATCCGACCCTCCGTCACCCGGGACCTCCTGCACACCGCCTGGCTGCTCGCCGTCGAGACGGCGCTCGGCACCGGCGCGGTGTACGCCCTGATCGTCCTGCTGTTCGCGCTGGCCACCCCGGACAGCGGCATCGGCGTGGTGGCGGCGTGCATCGGCGTGTTGGCCGCCGCGGTGGCCGTGCCGCTCACCGCGATCGCGGTGAGCGTGCGCCGCGGGTACCGGATCGCACCGGTGGCCCTGGTGGTCGTCGGACCGGCGCTGGTCGCCGGCGCGCTGTCCGTGCTCGGCCACTGAGCGGCGGCCGCGCCCCGGACCCGGCGGGACCCGGCGGGACCCGGGGAGACCCGGGAGAGAATGACCGGGTGGAGATCGAATCGTTCCGGGCGCTGCTGACCGACGAGGGGCGGGCGCTGCTCGCCGAACTGCGGGAGTTCACCCCCGACCGGGAGCTGGCGCTGGCCACCCGGCTGCGCCGGGACCACCCGGCGGAGCTGGTGCGGGCCGCCTTCGAGCAGGCCCGGCTGCGGCAGCGCGCGCGGGCCAAGTTCGGCGCGGACGCCGACCTCATGTTCTTCACCCCGAACGGCGTCGAGCAGGCCACCCGGCGCAGCGTCGCCGAGTGGCGGGCGGCCCGGTTCGCGGGTCTGGGCGTGCGGCGGCTGGCGGACCTGTGCTGCGGCATCGGCGGGGACGCGATCGCGCTGGCCCGGGCCGGGGTGTCGGTGCTGGCGGTGGACCGGGATCCGCTGACCTGCGCGGTGGCCGCGGCCAACGCGGCGGCGCTCGGCCTCGCCGGGCTGGTGGAGGTGCGCTGCGCGGACGTCACCGAGGTGGACACCGACGGCTTCGACGCGGTGTTCACCGATCCGGCGCGGCGCACCGCGCGCGGGCGGGTCTTCGACCCGGAGGCCTACTCCCCGCCGCTGTCCTGGGCGCTGGAGGCGGCGCGGCGGACGCCGTTCGGGGCGCTGAAGGTCGCCCCGGGGATCCCGCACGAGCTGGTGCCGGAGGGCGCGGAGGCGGAGTGGGTCTCCGACCACGGCGAGGTGAAGGAGGCGGTGATCTGGTTCGGCACCGGGGCGGCGGCGCCGTACCGGGCGACGGTGCTGCCGGGTGGCGGCAGCCTCTCGGGCACCGGTGACCGGGCCGGGGCCGGCCCGGTCGGCCGCTACCTGTACGAGCCGGACGGCGCGGTGATCCGGGCCGGCCTGGTGGCGGACGTGGCGCGCAGCGTGGGCGGCCGGCTGGTCGACCCGCAGATCGCGTACGTGACGGCGGACGAGCTGGTGCCGACCCCCTTCGCCCACGCGTACGAGATCGGCGAGGTGCAGCCGTACAACGTGAAGCGGCTGAAGGCGCTGCTGCGCGAGCGCGGCGCCGGCACGGTCGTGATCAAGAAGCGCGGGATCGCCATCACCCCGGAGGAGCTGCGCCGGCAGTTGAAGCCGAGCGGCCCGCACGAGGTGACGGTGATCCTGAGCCGGACGGACGACGGCCCGCTGATGATGCTGGGTCAGCCGGCCGCGATGTAGTCCTCCAGGCGGCCGACGGCGAAGCCCTGCTCCTGGATGCGGGCCAGCAGTTCGCCGAACATCGTGGTCATCGTCTCGCCCTTGAGGTCCTTGGGGCCGCGGAAGTGGGCGAGGATGATGTCGCCGGGGCGGAGCTTCTTGTCGGCGGCCTGGTACTGCATGTCGTGGATCTGCATGGACTCGCGCCAGAGCACCACGGCGCGCGGGCCGCAGGCGCGGACGGCGGCGCCCAGCGACGGGGTGTGCGCGCCGTCGCCGTACGGCGGGCGGAAGAGCGTCGGGGCGGTGCCGTACTGCTCGGTGAGCGCGGTCTGGGCCTCGCAGACCTCGGACTTCTGGCGCTCGGGCGAGAGCCGGCTCATCGCGGGGTGGTCGACGGAGTGGTTGTGGATGCGGTTGCCGAGGGCCTGCAGCGGCTTGAAGTAGCCGTAGTCGCCGCGGACGATGTCCCGGGTCAGGAACATCGAGAACGGCACCTTGAGGTCGGTGGCCATCTCGACGAACTTCGGGTCCTTCTCGGCGCCGTCGTCGATGGTGATGAAGACGACCTTGTCGGTGGTCCGCACCTCGCTGAAGACCGGGACGGGCCCGGTGGCGGTCAGCTTGACCGGCTTGTCGGCGGGGGCGGCCGGGGCCGCGGGCAGCGGCTTGAGGCCCCACTTGGCCCACGCGGCCGGCCGGTCCTGGGCGGCGGGCGCGGCCGCGGCGGTGGTGCCGGGTGCGGAGGAGGCGGGCCGTGAGGGCGGCGCCTGGGCCCCCCGGTGCTGTGCGCCGCTGCCGCAGGCGGTGAGTGCCACCAGCAGGACGGCCGCCCCCGCGGCACAGGACATGGACCTCTTCGGCAACGTGCGCTCCCCCCACCCGGCCCGGCGGCGGTGCGCACCGGGTCCAGCGTTCTCTCAGGAGGGCACGCTACTCGACGTGCGCACGGGTGAACGACCAGCGGTGGACGGGTCGCGCGGTCAACCCGTCCGGCGGATCGGGGAGGTGCGCCGGCTCGCCCGTCCACCAGGTGATGAGCAGCACCCGGTCGCCCTCGGCGGTGAGCAGTTCGAGGCGGTCGGGGGCGGCGGCGCGCAGGCCGGGCAGCACCTCCTCGCGCACCCACCGCTCCAGTTCGGCGGCCCGCCCCTCGGCGGCGCGGGCCTCCCACATGAGGGCGCGGGTCACCGCAGCGACTCGTGCGCGTGCGCGTGGAACTCGGTGTGCGGGACGTGCACCTCGGTGACCGGCAGCGAGGAGTCCGCGGACAGGTCGAAGGCGGAGGGGGTGCGGTCCCGGCGGACCATCTCGGAGCCGAGCGCGGCGACCATGGCGCCGTTGTCGGTGCACAGGCCCGGGCGGGGCACCCGGAGCACGATGCCGGCCCGGTCGCAGCGCTGCTGGGCCATCTCCCGCAGCCGGGAGTTGGCGGCGACGCCGCCGCCGATCATGAGGTGGTCGACGCCGTTGTCCTTGCAGGCGCGGACGGCCTTGCGGGTGAGCACGTCGGTGACGGCCTCCTGGAAGGACGCGGCGACGTCGGCGACCGGGACCTCCTCGCCGGCCCGGCGCTTCGCCTCGACCCAGCGGGCGACGGCGGTCTTCAGACCGGAGAAGGAGAAGTCGTAGGCGGGGTCGTTCGAGGCGCTGAGGCCGCGCGGGAAGGCGATGGCCTTCCCGTCGCCGTCGCGGGCGGTGCGGTCGACGTGCGGGCCGCCGGGGAAGCCGAGGCCGAGCACCCGGGCGACCTTGTCGAAGGCCTCGCCGGCGGCGTCGTCGATGGTGGCGCCGAGCGGTCGGACGTCGCTGGTGATGTCGGAGGAGAGCAGCAGCGAGGAGTGGCCGCCGGAGACCAGCAGCGCCATGGTCGGCTCGGGCAGCCGGCCGTGCTCCAGCTGGTCGACGCAGATGTGCGAGGCGAGGTGGTTGACGCCGTACAGCGGCTTGTCGAGGGCCCAGGCGTAGGCCTTGGCGGCGGAGACGCCGACGAGCAGGGCGCCGGCGAGGCCGGGGCCGGCGGTGACGGCGATGCCGTCGAGGTCGGTGGCCTTGATCCCGGCGGTGTCGAGGGCCCGCTGGATGGTCGGGACCATCGCCTCCAGGTGGGCGCGGCTGGCGATCTCGGGGACGACGCCGCCGTAGCGGGCGTGGTCGTTGACGCTGGAGGCGACCGCGTCGGCGAGCAGGGTGGTGCCGTGGACGATGCCGACGCCGGTCTCGTCGCAGGAGGTCTCGATGCCGAGGACGAGCGGTTCGTCAGCCATTCTTCGGGTCCTTCGAATCGTGCGTGGGATGGTCGAGGCGCATGACGAGCGCGTCGACGTTCGCGGGCTGGTAGTAGCCGCGGCGGACGCCGACCGGCTGGAAGCCGAACCGCTCGTACAGCCGCTGGGCGCGCAGGTTGTCGACCCGGACCTCCAGCAGCAGTTCGGCGCAGCCGCGGCGGGCGGACTCCTCGACGAGGTCGGTGAGCAGCGCGGTGCCGAGGCCGGCGCCCTGCAGGCGCTCGTCGACGGCGATGGTCTGGACGTCGCCCTCGGTGCCGACGGCCATCAGGCCGGCGTAGCCGACGATGCGGTCGTCCTCGGTGGTGGCGACGGTGTAGTGGCGGGTGCCGCCGGGGTGGGCCTCGGCCAGTTCGGACCAGTACATGGCGGGCGACCAGGCGTCCTCGGGGAACAGCCGCAGTTCGAGGTCCATGACCGGTTCGATGTCCCACCACCGCATCGGGCGGAGGATCACGTCCATCCCACGCCCCTCTCCGCGGCGGGCCGGCGGGTCATGCGGGGAGCACCGCCTTGTACCCGGCCGGGACCTGGGCGTCGGGGCGGCGCAGGTAGAGCGGGGCGTTGGGCAGCAGGTCGCGGCCGGCGGCGAGTTCGGCGGCGGCGAAGTCGGCGAGGGCGCCGGCCGAGACGTGCTCGGGGCCGGTCGCGCCGGGGAAGGTCTCGGGGTAGAGCAGGGCGCCGGCGCCGACCGAGCGCTGCGGCGGGGTCAGGTCGCCGGGGCGGTCGACGGCGGGGCCCTCCGTCCGGGTGCCGTCCTCGTCGTAGGCGGCCCAGTAGACCTCCTTGCGGCGGGCGTCGGTGGCGGCGGTGAACGGGCCGGTCAGCCCCTCGCGGCGGGCCTGGTGGGCGATCGCGTCGAGGGTGCAGACGCCGTGCACGGGCAGGCCGAGCGCGTGGCCGAGGGCGGCGGCGGTGACCAGGCCGACCCGCAGGCCGGTGTACGGGCCGGGGCCCACGCCGACCGCGATCGCGGTGAGCTCGCGCTTGTCGACGCCGGCGGTGCGCAGCACGTCGCCGATGGTGGGCAGGAGCAGCTCGCCGTGCCGTCTGGCATCGACCTCGTAGGACTCGGCGAGGACGGCCGTGCCGTCGTGGACGGCGGCGGTGACGGCGGGGGTTGCGGTGTCGAACGCGAGCAGCAGCACGGCATCAAGGTTAGAGGGTCGGCCGGGGCCGTCGCCCCGGCGGTGCGGGGTGGACGGCCGCGGCGGTATCTGCGGCGGCGGCCGGGGGTGGGAACACACCATCGGATCGCGCCATCGGGCGGGCGCGGACCTGGCACGATGGGGCGGACACGGGCAGCGAGCGGTGGGAGCGTGCGTGGTGAGGACGGTTCCGGGCCTGGTGGTCGCCGGGCTGACGGCGGGGGCCGTGGCGGTGGTGGCGCTCCTGGCCGTCCAGGCGGAGGGGGCGCAGTCGCGGGCCGAGGAGGCCCGGGCGGCGGCCGGCGCGACCGCCGACCCGTCGCCGACCGCGCCGGCCCCGACCGCGTCGATGCCGGCGCTGCCCGCCTCGTCGGGGACGGGCTACCGGGTGGTGTACTCGGTCTCGCAGCACCGGGTGTGGCTGGTCGACCCGCGGAAGGACCCGCAGCTGCAGGCCTCGTTCGCGGTGACGCCGGGCTCGGTGGAGCCCACTCCGGGCAGCTACAGCGTGTACAGCCGGACGGCGACCGGAAAGGGCACCGATCACCGGCAGATCGAGCACGTGGTGCGGTTCACCGAGCAGGGTGAGGTGGTGTTCGGCTTCGGTTCGGCGGTGGACGGCTCGACGGCGCCGCCGGACGCGGGCCTGCGCACCGGCGGGATCCGCTCGTCCCGGGCGGACGGGCAGGTGCTGTGGGACTTCGCGCCGACCGGTACCCGGGTCTTCGTCGCGGAGTAGCAGCCCTCGCGGAGTAGCAGCCCTCGCGGAGCAGTTGCCGTCGCTGAGCAGCCGCCGTCGCGGAGCAGCGGCCCGGGCCGGGGCTCCGGCCGGTGCCGTCCCGCGCGGGCGGCGGTGCGGTGTCAGGCCGCGCGCGGCGGCGCGGTGGGCTCCGGGTGGTCCTGCGCCGCGGGCTGCGGGCGCGCGGGCGGGGTGGAGACGGCGGCGGCGGACGCGCAGGAGGCCAGCAGGGCGCGCATCGGGACCTCGCCGGGCCGGGCCGCGGTGTCGTCGGGACGGTCCTGCGGCGTGGGTGCCGCAGCGGGGGTGGTGCTCGCCATCGGGGCGCCTCCCTAGTTAGGCAGACCTAACCGCAGTTCCCATCCCATCACGAGGGCAGGCCGGGCCGCAACACCTTCCCGACGCCGTGTCGGGAAGTGTCGGGGTGTCGCGGGCGGGGAGGTGCGGGGGCGCCGGCGGGATCAGCCCCGGTCGAGGACGGCGAGGTCGACGCCGTCCCAGCGGCCGCCGAGGCCGGTCACGGTGACCCGGCGCGGGTCGAGGTCGTCGGCCTCCTCCGCGGCGCCGCCGATCGCCCGGTGGATCCGGACCTCCAGGCGGTCCTCGCTGAGCTGCTCGACCTTGCCCTCGCCCCACTCGACGACGACCACCGACTCGGGCAAGGACACGTCCAGGTCGAGGTCCTCCATCTCGTCCAGTCCGCCGCCGAGCCGGTAGGCGTCCACGTGGACGAGGGCCGGGCCGCCGCCGAGCGGCGGGTGGACGCGGGCGATCACGAAGGTCGGCGAGGTGACCGCGCCGCGCACGCCGAGGCCCTCGCCGAGGCCCCGGGTGAGCGTGGTCTTGCCCGCGCCGAGCTCCCCGTGCAGCAGTACCAGGTCGCCGGGGCGCAGCAGCGCGGCGAGGCCCTTCCCGAGCCGGCCCATCCGCTCGGGGGTGGCGACGGTGAGGGTGAGCTGGTTGCCCATGGGGGTGTCGGTGTCCTTCCGGGTGGCGGCGGGGCCGCGGTCAGGGGTGGGGGCTCGGGTCGGGCGGGGCGGGGACGCCGGCGTGTCCGGCGGCGCGCCGCAGCAGCCCGGCCAGGTACCGGTCGACCTCGGCGGGCCGTTCCAGCATCAGCAGGTGTCCGGTCTCGGGGAGGACGACCAGCTCAGCGCCGGGCAGTGCCCGGGCGATCTCCTCGCTGTGCGCGGGCGGGGTGAGCAGGTCCTCCGTCCCGGCCAGGACGAGGACGGGGACGCCGTCGAGGGCGGCCAGCGCGGCCTTCTTGTCGTGCAGGCCGAAGGCCGGGTAGAACTCGGCGACCACGTCGATCGGGGTGGCGTCGAGGAGCTGTTCGGCGAACCGGACGACCTGCGGGTCGACGTCCTTGGAGCCGAAGGAGAAGCGGCGGTAGAAGACCGCGGCGACGTCGGCGCCGATCCGGCGGGTGGCCTCGACGAGTTCGACCTGGCGGCCGAGCAGCCGGACGGTGGCGGGGGCGAGCTTGCGCAGCAGCCGGGCGCCGGCCGCGGGCAGGCCGAGGGTGACGGAGTTCCAGTCGCCGGCCAGGGTGCCGACCAGGCCGACCCCGGCGACCCGTTCGCGGAACAGCTCCGGGTGCTGGTCGGCGAGGGCCATCACGGTCATGCCGCCCATGGAGTGGCCGACCAGCACGACCGGGCCCTCGGGGGCGACGGCGTCGAGGACGGCCTTGAGGTCGCCGCCGAGCTGGTCGATGGAGGCGGGCTCGCCGGCCAGGTAGGAGCGGGAGCGCTCGGAGCGGCCGTGGCTTCGCTGGTCCCAGAAGACCAGCCGCAGGCCCTCGCGGAACGCGGCGCGCTGGAAGTGCCAGCTGTCCTGGTTGAGGCAGTAGCCGTGGCAGAAGACGACGGTCAGCGGTGTCGGGGTGTCGGCGGGGGCCGCCTCGGCGGGCCGGCCGGCCCGGGCCAGGGCGCCGGTGCCGCCGAGCAGGCCGGGCAGTCCGGTGCGGTCGACGCCGGCGGCGCCGCTGCGCCGGGTGAACCAGGCGCGGCGGCGCTGGCCCTCGTCCTCGGGCTGCTCGGGCCGCCCGGCCGGTCCGGGCACCGCCTCGTCCCAGCCGGTGCCGTCGAGCTCGACGTACAGCTCGGTGCCGTCGGGGGCGGTGACGGTGCGCGGGCGGCCGCGCAGCGAGCCGTACGGGGCGGCGGCGTCCAGCTCCTCGCGGGCGCGGCGGCGCATCGAGCGGCCGACGGTGAGGCGCTCGACGGCGACGCCGGCGGCGGCACCGGCCGCGACCACGCCGAGCGATATGCCGATCAGGCCGGCCCTGCTCACGCCGCCGGAGGCCGCCCCGGCGGCCTTGGCCACCGCGGCGACCGGATTCCCGTCGGCGCCCTCCGCCATCAGAGGCCCGACCCGTCCCCCGCGCCCACGTAGCGGCGCGGCACCCGGGAGCCGATCCGGGTGACGATCTCGTACGAGAGGGTGCCGCAGGCGCGGCCCCAGTCCTCGGCGGTGGGCTCGCCGCGCTCGCCGCTGCCGAAGAGCAGGACCTCCTCGCCGACCGGCGGGGTGTCGCCCCCGAGGTCGACGACGAACTGGTCCATCGCGACCCGGCCCGCGACGGTGTGCCACTTGCCGGAGATCTGGACGGGGCCGGTGTTGGAGGCGTGCCGCGGGATGCCGTCCGCGTAGCCGACCGGCACCAGGCCGAGGGTGGTGTCGCCGGGCGTCGTGTAGTGGTGGCCGTAGCTGACCCCGTGCCCGCCGGGGACGGTCTTGACCAGGGCGAGCCGGGCCGTGAGCGACATCACGGGGCGCAGCCCGAAGTCGGCGGGGGTGCCGATGTCCGGCACCGGGGAGAGGCCGTACATGGCGAGGCCGGGCCGGACGAGGTCGTAGTGCGACTGCGGCAGCAGCAGGGTGGCCGGCGAGTTCGCCAGGTGCCGGACCTCGGGCCGCACGCCCTGCGCCTCGGCGTGCGCGACGGCGGAGGCGAAGCCGTCCAGCTGGACCTGGACGGAGGGGTGGCCGGGCTCGTCGGCGGCGGCGAAGTGCGACCAGAGGCCGACGACCTCGATCAGGCCCTCGGCCTGGGCGCGCAGGGCGGCGGCGACCAGCTCGGGCCAGTCGTGCGGCTGGCAGCCGTTGCGGCCGAGGCCGGTGTCGGCCTTGAGGTGGACGCGGCCGGGCACGCCCGTCTCGCGGACGGCGGCGAGCAGCTCGTCGAGTGCCCAGCGGCCGCTGACGGAGACGTCGACGTGCGAGCGCAGCGCCTGGGCCCAGGGGCCGCCCGGGGTCCACAGCCAGCACAGGATGCGGGCCTGCTCGGGGCGGATGCCCGCGGCGCGCAGGGCGAGCGCCTCCTCGGGGGTGGCGGTGCCCAGCCAGCGCACGCCCGCGGCGACCGCCTCGCGGGCGCACGGCAGCGCGCCGTGGCCGTAGGCGTCCGCCTTGACCACGGCCATCAGCGCGGCATCGGTACGGGCCCCCAGCGCGGCGAGGTTCTCCCGCAGGGCGGCCAGGTCGATGGCCGCCTCGGCGCGGACCCCGTGGGTGAGGGCGGGAGTTCCGGTCGTCTTCGCAGTTGTCATCGCCTATCAGTCTCCCAGACCGGCGCCGCTGCCCGGCTCACGACCCCGGCCGGGCCCGGCGGTCATCAGTGGGAGACGCGTGAAACGGAGCATTCGGTTCCGCGGAACGGTACCCTCCCGCCGCCCGGGCGGCGCGGCCGGTGTCAGCGCCCGGCGCCCGCCGAACGCACCGTCCGCCAGGCCTCGGGCAGCGCCTCCGCGACGTCCAGCGCGGCGGCCGGGGCACCCGCGGCGGCCGTCCGGCCGGCCAGCCCGTGCAGGTGGGCGGCGACGGCGCCGGCGTCCAGCGGGCCGAGGCCGGCCGCCATGAGCGATCCCGCGAGGCCGGACAGCACGTCGCCGCTGCCCGCCGTGGCCAGCCAGGAGGTGCCGGTCGGATTCACCCGGACGGTGCCGTCCGGCTCGGCGACCACCGTGGTGGAGCCCTTGAGCAGCACCGTCGCCCGGTAGGCCGCGGCGAGCCGCCGCGCGGTCGCCCGCCGCGCCGCCGCGAGGCCGTCCGCGGCGGGCGGCGCACCGCCCTCCGCGCCGGCCAGCAGCCGGGCCTCCTCCCCGGTGTGCGGGGTGAGCAGGGTGGGCGCGGACCGGCCGGCGAGCGCGTCCGGGCCGAGCCGGGCGAGCTCGGCCAGCCCGTCCGCGTCGACCAGCACCGGCACGTCCGCCGCCAGCACCTCGGGCAGCAGCTCCCGCACGCCCTCGCCGGAGCCGGGGCCGACCACCCAGGCCTGCACCCGGCCGGCCTCCGCGGGCCCGCCGGCGGTCACCAGCGCCTCCGGGAAGCGCCGCACCACCTCGGCCGCGGCCGTCCCCGCGTAGCGGACGGCGCCCGCCCCGCCGCGCAGCGCCCCGGCCACGGCCAGCACCGCCGCCCCCGGGTAGCGCGCCGAACCGGCCGCGACGCCGACCACGCCGCGCCGGTACTTGTCACTCTCCGCGCCGGGCAGCGGCAGCAGCGCCGCCGCGTCCGCGTGCTGCAGCACGGCGACCGGCGCCGGCGGCAGCTCCAGGCCGATCCCGACCAGCTGCAGCACCCCCGCGTACGACGCGCCGGGGTCGATCAGCAACCCGGGCTTGTAGGTGCCGAAGCAGACCGTCACGTCCGCCCGCAGGGCCACGCCCGGCACCTCGCCGGTGTCCGGGTCGACGCCGCTCGGCACGTCCACCGCGACCACCCGGCCGCGCCGCGGCAGCGCCGCGAACGGCTGCGCCTCGGGCCGCAGCCCGCCGCGGCCGCCGATCCCGACGATGCCGTCCAGCACCAGGTCGGCCCGCTCGAACTCGCCCTGATCCGCCGTCACCCGTCCGCCGGCGGCGAGCAGCGCGGCGAGACCGGCGGCGTGCGCCTTCTCCGGCGAGAGCAGCACCGCGGACACCCGGGCGCCGCGGCGGGCCAGCCGGGCAGCGGCGTACAGGGCGTCACCACCGTTGTCCCCGCTGCCCGCCAGCACCAGCACCCGGCTGCCGTACACCCGCGGGAGCAGCCGCGCGCAGGTCGCGGCGAGGCCGGCGGCGGCGCGCTGCATCAGCGTGCCCTCCGGCAGCCGGGCCATCAGGTCGGCCTCGGCGGACCGGACCTGTTCGACGGTGTGTGCGCGGCGCATCGGCGGCCTCCCGTGGCGTTGGGGCGTCCCGGGGCCGCTCGCGCTAGCCCTCGGCGATCACTACCGCCGACGCTACGCCCGCGTCGTGGCTCAGCGACACGTGCCACGACCGGACGCCGAGGGCGGCGGCCCGCTCGGCGACCGTGCCGGTGACCTTCAGCACCGGCCGGCCGGAGTCCTCGGTGTGCACCTCGGCGTCCGTCCACCGCAGCCCGGACGGCGCGCCCAGCGCCTTGGCCAGCGCCTCCTTGGCGGCGAACCGCGCCGCGAGCGAGGCGGTGCCCCGACGTGCCCCGGACGGCAGCGTCAGCTCGGCCTCGGTGAAGAGCCGGTCCGCGAGGTGCGGGGTGCGCTCCAGCGACTCCCCGAACCGCGCGATCTCCGCGACGTCGATCCCGACCCCGATGATCACCCGTGGACTCCTTCTCCGACACCGGCCGCTGCCGGGGACTGTACGGCACACTTTCGAGTGAGAACCGCTTCGAGCCCCCTCCGGTACCGATCCGTACGCCTACCGTGTGCCCCGGCGCCGATCGGCAGGAGGGAGAAGGGCCATGGTCGCCATGCCGGCTGTCGAGCACCCGCCGCCCGCGGACGACCTGCTCCGTGCGTTCCTGGAGCTGGAGACCCCGCCGGGCTTCAAGGCCGAGCTCATCGGGGGGGAGATCGTCGTGACACCGCCGCCGGACGGGTCCCACGAAACCGTGTTCGCCCTGCTCGTCAGGCAGTTCATCCGCAAGGCCGCGGTCGACGTGGACCTGGCCGGGACGAAGGGTCTGATCACACCCGGCGGCCGGTTCATCCCGGACGGCACCATCAGCCCGGTGGGGCACTTCGAGGATGCCGAGCCCTGGGCATCGCCGGCAGGGGTCCTACTGGTTTTCGAGATCACCTCCGGCAACCCGGCCAGGGATCGCGAGGCCAAGCGCCGCGGCTACGCGGCTTCCGGCATCCCTTGCTACCTGCTGATCGACCGCAGCTACCGAAGCGCCACCCTGTTCACCGACCCCGCGGACGGGGACTACACCGTCCACACCCAGGCGGCCTTCGGCAAGCCCCTCGACCTGCCCGCCCCGTTCTCGTTCGCGCTCGACACGGAGCCCCTGCGGTAGCGCACGCCACCACAGGGGCTCCGGGCGGAGCGGGTCCGGCTACTCGACGGTGACCGACTTCGCCAGGTTGCGGGGCTGGTCGACCTCGTGGCCCTTGGCGGTGGCCAGCTCGCAGGCGAAGACCTGCAGCGGGACGGTGGAGACCAGCGGCTGCAGCAGCGTCGGGGTCGCCGGGATGCGGATCAGGTGGTCCGCGTACGGGACGACGGCCTCGTCGCCCTCCTCGGCGATGACGATGGTGCGGGCGCCGCGGGCGCGGATCTCCTGGATGTTGGAGACGATCTTGTCGTGCAGGATCGACCGGCCGCGCGGCGACGGGACGACCACGACGACCGGCAGGCCCTCCTCGATCAGCGCGATCGGGCCGTGCTTGAGCTCGCCGGCGGCGAAGCCCTCGGCGTGCATGTACGCCAGCTCCTTGAGCTTCAGCGCGCCCTCCAGGGCGACCGGGAAGCCCACGTGGCGGCCGAGGAAGAGCACCGAGCGGGCGTCGGCCAGCGAACGGGCCAGCTCGCGGACGGGCTCCATGGTCTCCAGCACCTGCTCCACCTGCTTCGGCGCGTCGCCGAGCTCGCGGATGATGGTGAAGATCTCGTCGCCCCACTTGGTGCCGCGGACCTGGCCGAGGTACAGCGCGACCAGGTAGCAGGCGACCAGCTGGGTCAGGAACGCCTTGGTCGAGGCGACCGCGACCTCCGGGCCGGCGTGGGTGTACAGCACCGCGTCGGACTCGCGCGGGATGGTGGAGCCGTTGGTGTTGCAGATCGCCAGCACCTTGGCGCCCTGCTCGCGGGCGTGCCGCAGCGCCATCAGGGTGTCCATGGTCTCGCCGGACTGCGAGATGGCGATGACCAGGGTGCGGTCGTCCATGATCGGGTCGCGGTAGCGGAACTCCGAGGCGACCTCGACCTCGCAGGGGATGCGGGTCCAGTGCTCGATCGCGTACTTGGCGATCATGCCGGCGTGGAAGGCGGTGCCGCAGGCCACGATGACGACCTTGTCGACCTCGCGCAGCACCTGGTCGGGGATGCGCAGCTCGTCGAGGGTCAGCCGGCCGTCGGTGCCGATCCGGCCGAGGAGGGTGTCGGCGACGGCCTTCGGCTGCTCGGCGATCTCCTTGAGCATGAAGTAGTCGTAGCCGCCCTTCTCGGCGGCGGAGGCGTCCCAGTCCACGTGGTACTCGCGGACCTCGGCCGGGTTGCCGTGGAAGTCGGTCACCGTGACGCCGTCGCGGCGCAGCTCGACGACCTGGTCCTGGCCGAGCTCGATCGCCTCGCGGGTGTGCGCGATGAAGGCGGCGACGTCGGAGGCGAGGAAGTTCTCGCCCTCGCCGCGGCCGACGACCAGCGGGGAGTTCCGGCGGGCGCCGACCACCACGTCGGGGGCGTCGGCGTGGGTGGCGACGAGGGTGAAGGCGCCGTCCAGCTGCCGGCAGACCGTCCGCATGGCCTCGGCGAGGTCGCCCTGGTAGGCCTCGCCGAGCAGGTGGGCGACGACCTCGGTGTCGGTCTCGGAGCGCAGGGTGTGGCCGCGCTCGGCGATCTCCGCCCGCAGGGTCGCGAAGTTCTCGATGATGCCGTTGTGGACGACGGCGACCTTGCGGTCGTCGTCGAGGTGGGGGTGGGCATTGGCGTCCGTGGGGCCGCCGTGGGTGGCCCACCGGGTGTGGCCGATGCCGCTGGTGCCCGCCGGCAGCGGGGTCTCGGCAAGGGACTTCTGGAGGTTGGCGAGCTTGCCGGCCCGCTTGTCGGTGGCGAGGCTCCACTGCCCGTCGAGCCCCTGGGTCTGCACGGCCACACCGGCGGAGTCGTACCCCCGGTACTCCAGCCGCTGCAGGCCTGCGATCACTACGTCGAGGGCCGACTGGGACCCCACATATCCAACGATTCCGCACATGCGTGCCAGCATATGCGGCGTTTCGTTCACCCAGGTCACGCTCACCGCTCACCCCGGTCACGCCTTGCCGACACCGCGCGTGACCGATGCCACAGCATCCCGCCGCGCCCGGACGGACCACAATGGGGGATGTGCTGACCGAACTCTGTACGAGGGGCGCCGCCCAGGCGCCCACCCCCTCCCCGTACGTGGATCTGGACCGGGCCGAGTGGAGCGCGCTGCGCGAGC
The DNA here is from genome assembly GCF_039528095.1 of Kitasatospora arboriphila. Lineage (NCBI taxonomy): Bacteria > Bacillati > Actinomycetota > Actinomycetes > Kitasatosporales > Streptomycetaceae > Kitasatospora > Kitasatospora arboriphila. Next base: position 212,532 of record NZ_BAAALD010000001.1, on the reverse strand, counting down.
GCACCCCGCTGCCCCTGACCGCCGACGAGGTCGAGCGACTGCGCGGCCTGGGCACCGCACTGGACCTGGACGAGGTCAGGGACGTCTACCTGCCGCTGTCCCGGCTGCTGAACCTGTACATCCACGCGACGCACGAGCTGCGCGGCGCGGTGGGCACCTTCCTGGACACACCGGACACCGAACGCACCCGGACCCCGTTCGTCATCGGCGTGGCCGGCTCGGTCGCGGTCGGCAAGTCGACGACCGCCCGGCTGCTGCAGGCGCTGCTGGCCCGCTGGCCCGAGCACCCGCGGGTCGAACTGGTCACCACCGACGGCTTCCTGCTGCCCAACGCCGAACTGCGCCGGCGCGGCCTGATGGCCCGCAAGGGCTTCCCCGAGTCGTACGACCGGCGGGCGCTGATGCGGTTCGTCGCCGACGTGAAGGCGGGCAAGGACAGGGTCACCGCCCCGGTCTACTCGCACCTGGTGTACGACATCGTGCCGGACGAGCGGCTGACGGTGGAACGCCCGGACATCCTCATCGTCGAGGGCCTGAACGTCCTTCAGCCCGCCCTCCCCGGCACCGACGGCCGCACCCGGCTCGCCGTCGCCGACTACTTCGACTTCTCCATCTACGTCGACGCGCGCACCGACGACATCGAACGCTGGTACCTGGACCGCTTCCGCAAGCTCCGCGAAACGGCCTTCCAGGACCCGAACTCCTACTTCCAGCGCTTCACCGAGGTCCCCGAGGAGGAGGCGATGGACTACGGCCGCCAGGTCTGGCGCACCATCAACAAGCCCAACCTGCTGGAGAACGTGCTGCCCACCCGCGGCCGGGCCACCCTGATCCTCCAGAAGGGCCAGGACCACAAGGTCCGCCGGGCCCGGCTCCGCAAGCTCTGAGCCCGTTCGATCCGCTCGGACCGGTCCGGCGTCACGAATGTGTCGCGATTGGTGGGAGATCTGACGCACCTGCATCCGTTAGCTGGCGATATGCCGGGAATGGCGACTTCTGGCTACCCGTAGTATCAGGGCGCCCTGTTCCACGCCTGCGCCCGATCGGACACGGAACCGTCCTCAGATGCTCGCCTTCCTACTAGAGATCCGGCAGTGGTGGACCGTCCGAGCGGTCTATCCGTTCGCCGTCTTCATGGCAGTGGTATGGCTGCTGTGGCTCACCCGGCTGATATTGACCCGTCGTTACCAGCCCTGGCTGAGGCCCCATACCACGACCACCTCGGTGATCATCCCGGTGGTGGACGAGCCGGCCGACCTCTTCTACTCGGTGCTCGACCGCATCATCGAACAGCAGCCGACCGAGATGGTCGTGGTGATCAACGGGAAGCGCAACGAAACGCTCGAAAAGGTCTGTGACGAGCTCGGCGTCTACTGGCGCTGGACCGAGACCCCCGGGAAGCGGAACGCGCTGCGGGTCGGCCTGGAGGTCTGCACCGGCGAGATCGCCGTGCTCGTCGACTCCGACACCGTCTGGACGCCCACCACGCTCAGCGAGCTGGTCAAGCCGTTCCGCGACCCGGAGGTCGGCGGCGTGACCACGCGCCAGCGCATCCTCGACCCGGGCCGGTCCCTGCTCACCCGCTGGGCCGACTGGCTGGAGAGCGTGCGCTGCCAGTACTCGCTGCCCGCCATGAGCGTCCTGGGCACCGTCGGCTGCCTCCCCGGGCGCACCATCGCCTTCCGGCGGCAGATCCTCCTCGACTGCATGGACGACTTCCTCGGCGAGAAGTTCCTCGGTGTGTTCCTGGAGGTGAGCGACGACCGGACGCTCACCAACTACACGCTCAAGCAGGGGTACCGGACCGTCTACCAGTCGACCTCGCTGGTGTACACCGACGCTCCGTTGGAACTCCGCAAGCTCGCCAAGCAGCAGTACCGCTGGGCCCGGGGTTCGCAGTACAACACGCTGCGGATGCTGCCGTGGATGCTGCGGCGCGCCCGGATGCTCGCCCTCTTCTACCTGGTGGACATCCTGATCCCCTTCGTCCTGCTCGGCAGCTTCTCGTCCTGGGCGGTCGCCGCCTGGCACCGCAGCGGCCCGAGCCTGTACAACGACCTGCCCCTGCCGGTGGAGCAGTGGAAGTCCACGCTCCTCGTCCTCGTCCTCGCCGCGCTGCTCTCCGCGGTGTCGCTGGCCGTCCGGTTCGGCCGGCACTTCGCCTACCGGTCCAAGGACATGCTGTACCTTCCGGCCTTCATGCTGATCAACACCTTCGTGCTGCTTCCGGTCCGTCTCCTCGGGTTCTTCCGCATGGGGCACAACGCCTCGTGGGGCACCCGCGACGACAGCTTCGCCGGCGAGCGCGCCCGCAGCCCCAAGGTCGCGATCCCCTATCTCCTGGGCAGTGCCATGCTCGTGGGCGCGGTGATGATGAGTGTCTAAGCGGGCCGCTACTCGCCGCAGGAAGCCCCGCTGGTGGCAGCGCGGCTCCGGCATCCGCCTCCGCGTGTGGATGGCGGGCAACCTCGCCCTGCTCTGCGTGCTCACCTACGGCGTGATGTCCGCCCTCGCGGCGCAGGCCGGGGGGCCGCGCTACGCGGGTCTCGGACAGAGCGCCGGCGTGCCGGCCCTCGAGGAGCTGCTGCGGCCGGAGAAGAAGGCGCACCCGATGCCGGACCGCGCCGTCTTCGCCAAGCCGAACGGCAAGTACTTCGGCGTCAGCACCGTGGAATCCCCCTGGTCCGGGGCCGAGCTGCAGCGGATCAAGCAGTCCTCCGGCGCCTGGCCGACCATGTCCGAGTACTTCGTGCGGTGGAACGCGGACTTCGACCCGGCCGCCGTGAAGGCCGCCTACGACCACGGCACCCTGCCCGTCCTCGCGTGGGAGCCCTGGGCCGGTGAGGAGGCGGGCGGCGACGACCAGCCCGAGTACCGCCTCTCCACGATCATCGACGGCACCCACGACGCGTACATCCACGCGTTCGCCCGGGGCGTCGCCCAGCAGCGCTGGCCCCTCGCCATCCGGTTCGCGCACGAGATGAACGGCACCTGGTACCCCTGGTCCGAGCAGAAGAACGGCAACCGGCGCGGCCAGTACGTGCAGGCCTGGCGGCACGTCCACGACATCTTCGCCCAGGAGGGCGCGACCAACGTCATCTGGGTGTGGAGCCCGAACATCCTCCGTCCGGTGCCCGACGTCGACCTCGCCGCGCTCTATCCGGGCGACGACTACGTGGACTGGGCCGGGATGGTGGGCTACGGGACGAACTCCGAGCGCACCGCGGACGAGACGTTCGGCCCGACCCTCGACGCCCTGCGCGGCGTCACCAAGAAGCCCGTCCTCATCACCGAGACCGGCCGCGAGACCAGCAGCGCCTACAAACCCGCCTGGACGAGCGACTTCTTCGCCTGGCTGGCGAAGCAGCCGGACGTCATCGGCTTCATCTGGTTCCAGCGCAACGCGGACCAGGGCGCCAAGGCCAACTGGCGTTTCGACGAGACCACCGCGGCCCTGCGGGCCTTCTCCAACGGCATCCGCCAGATCAAACTCGCCGACGGACTCGACTGACCCGGCGTCACCCGCCACGGACCCAAGGAACGACAGTGAGCACGCAACCTCACCAGCTCCGGACGGCCCTCCGGCCCGCGGAGAGGCCGCTACCGCCCTCCGGGCCGGAGCGGCCCGCCGCCACGACCGACGAGGAGACCGGGCCGTCGGGCCGGGGACATCGCGCGGCGGGCGTCCTCGCGGTCCTCCTCCCCGCGCTCGTCGCCTCGTACCGCTGCCTCGACGGCATCGGCGCGCGGCAGATGTGGCGCGACGAGCACGCCAGCTGGTGGGCCGCCACCCTGAACACCGCGGACTTCCGCGCCCTGCTCAGCAACATCGACGCGGTGATCGCGCCCTACTACCTGCTACTGCGGGCGTGGACACCGGCGTTCGGCGACTCCCCCGCCTCGCTGCGCACGCCGTCCGCCATCGCGATCGCGGTCTCGGCCTCGCTCGTCGCGCTGCTCGCCCGACGGGTCCACCGGGCGGCCGGCGGCTCCGACCTCTCCGCCTCGCTCACCGGCGCGGGTGCGGGCACCGCCTTCGCGCTGCTGCCCGCGGTCGCCCGCTACGGCCAGGAGGCCAGGCCCTACGCCTTCGCCGTCCTGCTCTCCCTGCTGGCCGGCGTCCTGCTGCTGCGCTGCCTCGACGGCAGGTCGGGGGCCGCATGGGCCTGGTACGGCGTCACCCTGACCCTCGCCGGTGCCGCCCACCTGGTCTGCCTGCTCGTCCTACCGGCCCACGCAGCGGCCGTCCTCACCTCCTGGATCCGCAGTCGGCGGGCAGCGGTCGCACTGAACTGGCTGCTCGCCACCCTCCTCGGCCTGGCCGGCATCAGCGTCCTGGTCCTGCGCGGCAACAGCCAGAGCAAGCAGATCGCCTGGAACAACCCCACCCGCGACGACCTCGTGCAGCTCCCGAGGGACCTGCTCGGCTCCTGGCCGGCGGCGGCCGTCGTCCTGGCCCTCGCCCTGCTCGGTCTCTGGGCCGCGCGGCGCCACGTCGGGCTGCTGGCCGTCTGGGCGCTGCTGCCGCCGCTGCTGACCTTCGCCACCGCCGACCGGCTGCACCTGTTCCTCGACCGCTACCTGCTCTTCACCGCCGCCCCCGTCGTGGTCCTGGCGGCGGCCGGCACCGCCTGGATCCTCTCCCCGCTGCGCCGCAACACCGCCCTCGGCGGTGTCGCCGTCGTCCTGGCGGCCACCCTGCTGGCCGGCATCACCGTCCTCGACCGGTCGGCCATGGCGGCGATCCGGAACAACCCGGTCGCCGAGCCCGACTACCGCGGTGCGGCGGCGCTGCTCGCCGCCGAGGCGAAGCCCGGTGACGGCATGGTCTTCAACAGCCAGCTCAACGCCCGACGGGCCTTCGCCTACGAGCTCCGCGACCGTCCGGCCCCCACCGACGTGATGCTGCAGTACTACCCGGAGGACCTGGGGCGCTTCCAGGGCACCGAGTGCGACGACCCGTCGGAGTGCGCGCGCTACTCGGACCGGCTCTGGCTGGTCAGCACCGCCGCGGGGCCGAACCCGTTCGCCCAGATGGCGGCCGGTACCAGGACCGTCCTGCAGGAGCAGTTCAAGGTCAGCAGCACCCGGGAGCTCCACAAGATCAAGGTCCTGCTGCTGGAGCGCGTCCAGCCCGCTCCGAGCAACGACTGAGCGGCGGCGCGGGCGGCCCCGGCCGCCCGCGCGGCCTCAGCGCATCGGCCAGGGCACCAGCCGCTGGTCGGCGAGGCCGTCCTGGAAGGCCTTGACGCTTCCGGGCGAGGTGGTGAACCGCCAGTCGTAGCGGCCGCCCTCCTCGTCGCTGTGCTGGAACCAGGAGAAGCCGACGACCCGCGGGTGGGCCTTGATCCAGCGGAAGAAGTCGACCGTCCACAGGGCCTTGTTGACGTTGGGCCGGACGCCGGTCTCGCCGATGAAGATCGGCTTCTGCGAGAGGGACACCAGGTCGGCGTAGGTCTCGTCGAAGACCTCGTCGGCGCGCTTCTCGCTCTCGCTGTACCCGTCCATGCCGATCCAGTCCACGTACTGGTCACCGGGGAAGTAGCGGGCGAGTTCGTGCTTGTCCGTGCCGCGGTGGATGTTCGGGCACCAGAACCAGAGGACGTTGGTGACCCCCCGGGACGCGAAGACGTCGTGGACGTGGCGCCAGGCGGCGACGTAGTCGCCCTGGCGGTTCCCGCTGCGCTGCTCGGCCCAGGGGTACCAGTCGGCGTTCATCTCGTGCGCGAAGCGGATGACGACGGGCTGGCGGACCTCCCGCACGGCGTCCGCGAACCGCCGCACGTAGCCGTCGTGGGCACCCGAGGCGATCCTGCGGAGCGCGTAGGCGGGCTGGTCGTCACCCTGGTCCTTGCCCGCCGACGGCTGCCAGGTGAGCAGCGGGACCGCGCCGAGGTGGTACGAGGAGGTCACCCGGTCCGCCGAGAACTCCTCGTCCCAGTTGACGAAGTACTCCTGGACGGTGGGCCGGCGGCCGGCCGAGGCGGAGACGTTCTCGGTCTCCGGTTCGTTCGGCGAACCCGGGGTGCTCACGCCGAAGTGCAGCCCGTCGGGCTTGCGCAGCCCCGCCATCGTGGCGGGCGTCCCGTAGCCCGTGGCGCCCGCCCCGTCCGCCGCGGTCGGCAGCGGGCCGACCCCGACGGAACCGGAGGCGGCCGCGGACCGGTCCTCGCCGCGCAGGAGCAACCCGAGGACCACGGCCAGCGCCAGCACCACCGCACCGGCGGCCAGCAGCCTCCGCCGGGTCGGCGGCGCCACCCCGCGCAGTCGATCGACGACGGCCTCGACGGCCGTCCGCCTCCCCCACTCCATCGAATACTCCGTCAGCCGGGGCTTCAGCCGGCCTTCTTGGCGGCCTCGGCACCGCGGGCGAGCAGGGTGGCCCGGAGCGAGGAGGTCACGTCCGCGCCGGCCTGCTTGGCGTCCTTGTCGGTGCCCGAGACGGGGCTGCCGTCCTTGCTTCCGGTGATCGTGGTGTGCAGGTAGCGCCCGAGCGAGTCATGGGTGATCGCACAGGCGCCCGCGTCCGAGCAGAACTTCGGGGTCTGGTCCTTGACCAGCGGCTGCACGTTGCCCTTGAACGCGCCGTCGAGCTTGCTCGCCTGCACCTTGTCGTCGAAGACCGCGACACCGATGGTCACGACCGACTTGTCGGAGGTGTAGGTGGCCCGGTAGAGACCGCGGCACAGCTGGTCCCGCAGCAGCGGGCCGAGGCCGTTGGTCGTCACGTCGCCGCACGCCCCGCTGAAGTCCACCGCGCTGCGGGTATACGACCGGCCCTGCACCGTGATGGTGGCGCTCGGGAAGAGCGTCTCGACGGTGAGCGGAGCCTTGTCCGTGCTGCCCCGGCCGAGTATGTCCTCGGGCTTGGCCGCACGCTTGGTGCTCTGCCCGGCGGACGGGCTGGCCTTGTCCGAGGCGCTGGACGACACCGAGGGCGAGGCCGACGGATCGGCCTCCACCCTCGCCGACCCGTCGGTCAGGTAGAGCGAGGCGGCCACGATGCCGCCCACCACGAGCACCGCGGCCGAGCCGCCGCCGATCGCGAACATCCGCTTGCGGCGACGGCGCTGCTCCGCCTCGTTCTGCTCGGCCAGCGCCGACCAGTCCGGCTCGTCTATGTCGGAGGCCCGGAACGTGCTCGGCCCGTACCGTCCCTGTGGCTGTCCCGGCTGGGCGAACGTCGGGAACTGCCCGTAGCCCGGGCCGCCCTGACGGGGCGGCGGAGTGGCGGCGGGGCCGGGGACTCCGGGAGCCCCGTGCTGCTGCGGGAAGGGCACGGCACCCGGCTGGGCCGGTGGGTAGCCGTAGCCCGGTGCCGAACTGCCGGGCTGCGGTACAGGCTGGCCCGTCTGCGGCGCACCCGCCACATGTGCCTGCTGTTCCCCATCGGTCATCTGAGCCTCCGCCCCTTTCCACTCGTGCGAGCAGATGATATCGGCAACGTGATCGGACACCACGACTGAGCCGGCGCCAGATCAAGCATTTGTCATACCGGAACCGAACCGTGGCCGTTCGCTTGCCGGATCGGGACGGCCCGGTCAGCCCAGGTGGGTCTTCACCACTGCGGCGAGCCGCTCGGCGACGGCCTTCGCGCGGGCCTCGTCGGCGGCCTCGACCATGACGCGGACGAGCGGCTCGGTGCCGGACGGGCGCAGCAGCACCCGGCCGGTGGTGCCGAGTTCGGCCTCGGCCTCGGCGACCGCGGCGGTCAGCTCGGCGCAGCTGGCGACCCGGCTCCGGTCGACGCCCTTGACGTTGATCAGGACCTGCGGCAGACGGGTCATCACGGTGGCGAGGTCGGCCAGCGGCTGCTTGGTGGCGGCCAGTCGCGCGCCCAGCATCAGGCCGGTGAGGGTGCCGTCGCCGGTCGTGGCGTGGTCGAGCAGGATGACGTGGCCGGACTGCTCGCCGCCGAGCGCGAAGCCGTGCTGCTTCATCGCCTCCAGCACGTAGCGGTCGCCGACCGCGGTCTGCACCAGGTCGATGCCCTCGCGCTCCATGGCCAGCTTGAAGCCCAGGTTGGACATCACCGTGACGACGGCGGTGTTGCCGCGCAGCGTGCCCGCCTCCTTCATGGCGACGGCCAGGACGGCGATGATCTGGTCGCCGTCGACCTCGTTGCCGTCCGCGTCGGCGGCCAGGCAGCGGTCGGCGTCGCCGTCCAGGGCGATGCCGAGGTCGGCGCGGTGCTCCTTCATGGCGGCGCGGAGCTTGTCCAGATGGGTGGAGCCGACGCCGTCGTTGATGTTCAGGCCGTCGGGCTCGGCGCCCAGGGTGTAGACGACCTCGGCGCCGGCGCGGGCGAAGGCCTCGGGGGCGACCCGGGCGGCCGCGCCGTGGGCGCCGTCGATCACCACGCGGACGCCGTCGAGCCGGTTCGGGAGGACGGCGACGAGGTGGGCGACGTACTTGTCGAAGCCCTCGGTGTACCGGCGGACGCGGCCGACGGCGGCGCCGGTGGGGCGCTTCCAGTCCTCGCTGCCGCCGACACCGTAGCGGCGGTAGTGCTCCTCGATGGCGTCCTCGATGGCGTCGTCCAGCTTGTGGCCGCCGCGGGCGAGGAACTTGATGCCGTTGTCGGGCATGGCGTTGTGGCTGGCGGACAGCATGACGCCGAAGTCCGCGCCGAGCGCGCCGGTGAGGTAGGCGACGGCCGGGGTGGGCAGCACGCCGACCCGCAGCACGTCCACGCCGGCGCTGGCCAGGCCCGCGATGACGGCGGCCTCCAGGAACTCTCCGGAGGCGCGCGGGTCGCGCCCGACCACGGCCACCGGCCGGTGTCCCTCGAAGGCGCCGGCGTCGCCGAGCACGTGTGCCGCAGCGACCGACAGGCCGAGGGCCAGTTCGGCGGTCAGGCCCTCGTTGGCCACGCCGCGTACCCCGTCCGTACCGAAGAGTCGTCCCACTGTTCCCGTCCTTTTCGCCCTGCTCGTTGTTTCTTCACCCTCCCGCCGTCCGCACCGGGCGGGAGAGCACGACGCCCCGGAGTACACGAGGTACTCCGGGGCGTACGGGTTGCACCGGGGGTGCGCACCACCGGAGCGGCACGCACCCCCGGGGTGCAATTAGCGCTTGCTGTACTGCGGCGCCTTGCGGGCCTTCTTGAGACCGGCCTTCTTGCGCTCGACGGCGCGGGCGTCACGGGTCAGGAAGCCGGCCTTCTTGAGCGGGCCGCGGTTGTTGTCCACGTCCGCCTCGTTGAGGGCACGGGCCACGCCGAGGCGCAGCGCGTAGGCCTGACCGGAGACGCCGCCACCCGCGATGCGGGCCACGACGTCGTAGCGGCCGTCGAGCTCCAGGAGCTTGAACGGCTCGTTGACGGTCTGCTGGTGCACCTTGTTGGGGAAGTAGTTCTCCAGGGTGCGACCGTTGATCTTCCACTGGCCGGTGCCCGGGACGATGCGCACGCGGGCGATCGCCTCCTTGCGGCGGCCGAGGCCGGCGCCGGGGGTGGCCTCGCCGAAGCGGCCGGCCAGCGACTCGGTGGTGTACTCGGTCTCCGAGGTGTACTCCTCGACGTTCTCGTCGAAGTCGACCTCGAGGGTGTTCTCGATGGCAGTCTCGGCCACGGTGTTCCTCAGCTCTCGCTACTCAGTGATGGGGTCTTGCGGCCGGAATTACTGCGCGACCTGGGTGATCTCGAACGGCACCGGCTGCTGGGCAGCGTGCGGGTGCTGGTCGCCCGAGTAGACCTTGAGCTTCGAGAGCATCTGACGGCCGAGGCTGTTCTTCGGGATCATGCCCTTGATGGCCTTCTCGACGGCCTTCTCCGGGTTCTTGTCCAGGAGGTCGTCGTAGCGCACCGAGCGGAGACCGCCCGGGAAGCCGCTGTGGCGGTAGGCCATCTTCTGGGTCTTCTTGTTGCCCGACAGGTGCACCTTGTCGGCGTTGATGATGATGACGAAGTCACCAGTGTCAACGTGCGGCGCGTAGATCGCCTTGTGCTTGCCCCGCAGGAGGTTGGCGGCCTGGGAGGCCAGGCGGCCGAGCACGACGTCGGTCGCGTCGATCACGTGCCACTGACGCTGGACGTCGCCGGGCTTGGGGCTGTACGTACGCACGGTCGTAGCCTTCGCTTTTCAGTGAGTGGGTCCTGACAGGAGCACCGGACGATGAGAACAGCTCGACCCACCTTGGACGCAATTCAAGGGGAGCCGCTGATCGTCGGCCAGATGTCTCCGGCGTACCGACCTCTCACGTGAGATAGAGCGAGCCAATACGCACAACAAGTCGCCAGCTTACCGGGCGCCCCGCGGGGGGTCAAAACGCCTCAGCGGTCGCGCACCACCCGGGTCTCGTCCCAGACCGGCTCCGGCGACTCGTAGACCCGGCCGTCCGAGCCGAACACCAGGTAGCGGTCGAAGCTGCGGGCGAACCAGCGGTCGTGGGTGACGCACAGCACGGTGCCGTCGAACGCCTCCAGGCCCTGCTGCAGCGCCTCGGCGCTCTCCAGGTCCAGGTTGTCGGTGGGCTCGTCGAGCAGCAGCGCCGTCACGCCGGACAGCTCCAGCTTGAGGATCATCAGCCGGGCCTGCTGGCCGCCGGAGAGCGACTCGAACTTCTGCTCCTCCTGGCGGTCGAGCTCGTAGCGGCGCAGCGCGGCCATCGCGGCACCGCGGCCGAGGGCGTGCTCCTCCTCCAGGACGGTGCGGATCGTGCGGCCGAACAGCTCCGGGTGGGCGTGGGTCTGCCGGAAGTGGCCGGGCACCACGCGGGCGCCGAGCTTCCAGTCGCCCTCGTGCTTCACCGTGCCGTCGCCGGCCAGCAGCCGAAGGAAGTGCGACTTGCCGGAGCCGTTCGAGCCGAGCACCGCGACCCGCTCGCCGTAGAAGACCTCCAGGTCGAAGGGCTTCATCAGGCCGCTGAGCTCCAGGCCCTTCACGGTGAAGGCGCGCACGCCGGTGCGGCCGCCCTTGAGGCGCATGGTGATCGACTGCTCGCGCGGCGGCGCCTCGGGCGGGCCGGCGTCCTCGAACTTCTTGAGCCTGGTCTGCGCGGCGGCGTACCGGGAGGCCATCTCGTGGCTGACCGCGGCCGCCTGGCGCAGGGTGACGACGAGCTTCTTGAGCTTGGCGTGCTCCTCGTCCCAGCGGCGGCGCAGCTCCTCGAAGCGCTCGAAGCGGGCGCGGCGGGCGTCGTGGAAGGAGTCGAAGCCGCCGCCGTGCACCCAGACGCTGCTGCCGGCCGCGCCGGTCTCGACGCTGATGATCTTCTCGGCGGTGCGGGAGAGCAGCTCGCGGTCGTGCGAGATGAAGAGCACGGTCTTGTTGGTGGCCTTGATGGCCTCCTCCAGCCAGCGCTTGCCGGGCACGTCGAGGTAGTTGTCCGGCTCGTCGAGCAGCAGGACCTCCTCGGGGCCGCGGAGCAGCGCCTCCAGGACGAGCCGCTTCTGCTCGCCGCCGGAGAGGGTGTTCAGGCCGCGGAACTGGGCGCGGTCGAAGGGCATGCCGAGGGCGGCGGCGGTGCAGACGTCCCAGACCGTCTCGTAGTCGTAGCCGTCGGCGTCCGCCCAGTCGGCGAGCGCCTGGGCGTAGCGCATCTGGGTCTTCTCGTCGTCCTGGGCGAGCATGGCGAGCTCGGCGGCGTCCACCGCGCGGGCGGCGGTGGCGATCCGCTCGGGGGCGACGGAGACCAGCAGGTCGCGGACGGAGGCGTCGGCGGGCAGGGCGCCGGGGGTCTCCCGGTGGTCCTCGCGGCCGGTGGTGCCGACGAACTGGCGCATCACGCCGAGGCCGCCGGTGACGGTGACGGTGCCGCCGTGCGGCTGCACGTCGCCGGCGATCATGCGGAGCAGGGTGGTCTTGCCGGCGCCGTTGGCGCCGACCAGCGCGACCGCGGTGCCCTCGCCGACCCGGAAGGACGCGTCGTCGAACAGCACCCGCCCGTCCGGCAGGTAGTACTCAAGGTGCGAAATCTCGACGTGTCCCATGCGTCGGATTGTGCCAAGCGGGCGCGCCGGGCCCCAAACCGTTTTACCGCCGGGCCGGCGTGACGTTCACCGCCGCACCGGCGTCACGCCTGGCCGGGCAGGGTCCGCATCCGGCGGGCGAGGCGGTTGCGTTCGGCGAGCTCGCCGTCGGCGGGGTAGCCGACCTCCTCCAGGGTGAGGCCGTGCGGGCGGACGACGTTGACCGCGGAGTTGCGGACCCGGCCGGCGAGGACCTGGCCGGGGAAGTCGACCGGCCGGTGGCCGTCGCCGACCAGCAGCATGGCGCCGACCAGCGAGCGGACCATGTTGTGGCAGAAGGCGTCGGCGCGCACCGTCGCGACGGCGAGGCTGCCCTCCTGGGCGGCGTAGGCGTCGATCGGCACCCGCTCCCAGTGGAGTTCGAGCAGGGTGCGGATGGTGGTGGCGCCCTCGCGCTTCTTGCAGTACGCGGCGAAGTCGTGCTCGCCGAGCAGCAGCCGGGCGGCCTCGTTCATCCTGTCGACGTCGACCGGGCGGTCGTGCCACAGGACGTGGCCGCGCAGCAGCGGGTCGACGCCGCCGGGGTGGTCGGCGACCCGGTAGGCGTAGCGGCGCCAGACCGCGGCGAAGCGGGCGTCGAAGCCGTGCGGGGCCTCGGAGATCCGGTAGACGCGGACGTCGGCGGGGAGCCGGCCGGCGAGGCGGCGGAGCAGCTTCTCGCCGTGCTCGGCCCACAGCTGTTCGGGGAGGTCGACGTGGGCGACCTGGCCGCGGGCGTGCACACCGGCGTCGGTGCGGCCGGCCACGGTCAGCGGGAAGCCGATGGCGCTGCGGGTGACGATCTGCAGGGCGTTCTCGATCTCCTCCTGGACGGTGCGCCGCCCCCGCTGGCGGGCCCAGCCGGAGAAGTCCGCGCCGTGGTAGGCGAGGTCGAGCCGGATCCGGCGGAAGCCCTCGGCCGGGCCGTCCTTGACGGGGGGCTGCTCGGCACAGTCGTTGGCCACTTCGTTCTCCTGGGAGGGCTGCCTGCGGGAAGTGCTCGGGCCCGCCCTCCCCACGGATGGGGAGGGCGGGCCCGGGTGACACCTTGGGGGCGTCAGGCCTCGGTGGTCTCCGCGGCCTCGGCCTCGTCGGCCTTGGTCTCCTCGACCTTGGCCTCCTCGGCCTCCTTGACCGCGCGCTTGGCGGCGGCCTCGGCCTCGGCGACGGTGGCCTTGGTGGCGATCTCGCCCTCGACCAGCTCGATCACGGCCATCGGGGCGTTGTCGCCGCGACGGGTGCCGATCTTGGTGATGCGGGTGTAACCGCCGGGACGGTTCTCGAAGCGCGGCGCGATCTCGGTGAAGAGGGTGTGCAGCACCGAGACGTCGGTGATGGTCTTGCGCACCAGGCGACGGTTGTGGATGTCGCCCTTCTTCGCCTTGGTGATCAGCTTCTCCGCCAGCGGGCGCAGGCGGCGGGCCTTGGCCTCGGTGGTGGTGATGCGGCCGTACTGGAACAGCTCACGGGCCAGACCGGCGAGCAGCAGGGGCTCGTGGTGCGGACCGCCGCCGAGGCGGGCACCCTTGGTGGGACGCGGCATGGAATGACTCCTCGTATCTCCGACTGCGGCCGTACCAGGTACCGCAGCGGGCGTACGGGCACCGTGCCCGTACGACTTGCACGGTGGCGGGGGCGGTCCGCGAAGGGCCGCCCCCGTCCCGAATTCTTCTTAGTACTGCTCGGTCTCCGCGTAGCCCTGGTCGTCCAGGTCGTCGGCGCCGAAGGCGTCGGCGGCGGCGGTCGGGTCGAACCCGGGCGGGCTGTCCTTGAGGGCCAGGCCCATGCCGGCCAGCTTCGCCTTGACCTCGTCGATCGACTTCGCACCGAAGTTGCGGATGTCGAGCAGGTCGGCCTCCGAGCGGGCGACGAGCTCACCCACGGTGTGGATGCCCTCGCGCTTGAGGCAGTTGTAGGAGCGGACGGTGAGCTCCAGCTCCTCGATCGGCAGCGCCAGGTCGGCGGCCAGGGCGGCGTCCGTCGGGGACGGGCCCATGTCGATGCCCTCGGCGTCGATGTTCAGCTCGCGGGCGAGGCCGAACAGCTCCACCAGGGTCTTGCCGGCCGAGGCCATGGCGTCGCGGGGACGCATGGCGGGCTTGGTCTCGACGTCGACGATGAGCTTGTCGAAGTCGGTCCGCTGCTCGACTCGGGTGGCCTCGACCTTGTAGGTGACCTTCAGCACGGGGCTGTAGATCGAGTCGACCGGGATGCGGCCGATCTCCTGGCCGGAGGCCTTGTTCTGGACGGCGGAGACGTAGCCGCGACCGCGCTCGACGGTCAGCTCCATCTCCAGCTTGCCCTTGCCGTTGAGCGTGGCGAGGACGAGCTCGGGGTTGTGCACCTCGACACCCGCCGGCGGGGCGATGTCGGCGGCGGTGACCACACCCGGGCCCTGCTTGCGCAGGTACATCACGACCGGCTCGTCGTGCTCCGAGGAGACGACCAGCTGCTTGATGTTGAGGATGAGGTCGGTCACGTCCTCCTTGACGCCAGGCACGGTGGTGAACTCGTGCAGGACGCCGTCGATCCGGATGCTGGTGACAGCGGCACCGGGGATCGAGGAGAGGAGGGTGCGGCGGAGCGAGTTGCCGAGGGTGTAGCCGAAGCCCGGCTCCAGCGGCTCGATCACGAACCGCGAGCGGAATTCGTCGACGACCTCTTCGGTCAGCGAGGGACGCTGAGCGATCAGCATGAGAGGTGTTCCTCCAGTTGTCTTCGGCACCCACTATTTGATGCCGATGGACTCAAGCGTACGGCCTCCCGCACCAGGCGGGAGGCCGACGCACGTACTACTGCGGACCCGTGGGGGCCTGCCGTGTGCCCGAAGGCGTGCCCGAAGGCGCAGCGTCAGACGCGGCGGCGCTTCGGCGGACGGCAGCCGTTGTGCGGGGTGGGGGTGACGTCCTGGATCGAGCCGACCTCGAGGCCGGTGGCCTGGAGGGAGCGGATCGCGGTCTCACGGCCGGAGCCCGGACCCTTGACGAAGACGTCGACCTTGCGCATGCCGTGCTCCTGCGCACGACGCGCGGCGGCCTCGGCGGCCATCTGCGCGGCGAACGGGGTGGACTTGCGCGAGCCCTTGAAGCCGACGTGGCCGGCAGAGGCCCAGGAGATCACGTTGCCCGAGGGGTCGGTGATCGAAACGATGGTGTTGTTGAACGTGCTCTTGATGTGGGCGTGCCCGTGAGCGACGTTCTTCTTCTCCTTGCGGCGGATCTTCTTCGCGCCGGCAGCCTGACGACCCTTGGGGGGCATAAGTCTGTTCTCCTGATGAGGTGGTCGGTCCGCTAACCCGCGGGCCGGAGGGATGTCCGGTTACGGGACGGACTACTTCTTGCCCGGCTTCTTCTTGCCGGCAATCGCGCGACGCGGGCCCTTGCGGGTACGCGCGTTGGTGTGGGTGCGCTGGCCGCGGACGGGCAGGCCGCGACGGTGGCGCAGGCCCTCGTAGCAGCCGATCTCGACCTTGCGGCGGATGTCGGCGGCGACCTCACGGCGGAGGTCACCCTCCACCTTGTAGTTGGCGTCGATGTACTCGCGCAGCTTGATGAGGTCTTCCTCGGAGATGTCGCGAACCCGGACGTCGGGGCTCACACCGGTCTCGGCGAGGGTCTGCTGGGCGCGGGTGCGGCCGATGCCGTACACGTACGTGAGGGCGATCTCGATCCGCTTCTCGCGGGGGAGATCAACGCCGGCGAGGCGTGCCATTCATGGCTCCTGTGGTTCTTCAGAGGTCTTGCGTGCCGCCTACTCCGTCGCCTCTCGGCGAGGGAGCCCCGGCCTCTGACCGGGGGTGGCAGTCCGTCCCTCAGGGGGTCGGATCGGGCAGCCCGCGTATGACGTTGTGCGCGTCGCGCGAAGTACTACGAGAAATGCTGGGAGAGATCAGCCCTGGCGCTGCTTGTGGCGCAGGTTGTCGCAGATCACCATGACCCGGCCGTGGCGGCGGATCACCTTGCACTTGTCGCAGATCTTCTTGACGCTCGGCTTGACCTTCATGTTCAGGTTCTCCGGGTCTAGATCTGACGGTTTGCTTACTTGTAGCGGTAGACGATCCGACCACGCGTCAGGTCGTAGGGGCTCAGCTCCACCACGACCCGGTCGTCCGGGAGGATACGGATGTAGTGCATCCGCATCTTGCCGCTGATGTGCGCGAGGACCTTGTGACCGTTCTGCAGCTCGACCTTGAACATGGCGTTCGGAAGAGACTCGATCACGGTGCCCTCGATCTCAATGGCGCCTTGCTTCTTTGCCATGAACTGCGAGATCCACCTTCCGGGGCCGGCTACCGCATGCGGCACGCTCGTGCGAGCCTGGGTCCACCCCACCCCTGCCTGAAAGAGCCCTCGCGGGATTCCTGCTTGGGAAGAGGGCGTGCCGAAGCACGCTACGAGTGAGCCGACGCATCAGTCTACGACAGGCTCCAAGCGGACGCCAAAACGGCTCGGCCGGTCACCCTCAGTACTGGGCGGGCACCGGAACGACCGGCTGGACCACCGCGGTGCAGGCCGCGCAGCGGCGGGCGGCCTCGGGGATCTCGGTCAGGCACTCGGGGCAGGGACGCTTCGGGGTCTTCGGCTTCTTCGGCATGTAGCGGGCGGTGGCCTTGGTCACCGGCAGCACGACGCAGAAGTACAGCACGGCGGCGGTCAGCACGAAGGCGATCAGGACGTTGAGGAACTGCCCGTACGGGAAGGTCACGCCGCCGATGTGCGCGCTGTAGCTGGCGAAGTCGCCCGCGGCGCCGACCACCACGCCCACCAGCGGGGTGAGGAACGCCGTGACGAAGCCGGTCACGACGGCGGTGAACGCCGCACCGATGACCACACCGACGGCCATGTCGACGACGTTCCCGCGCATCATGAAGTCACGGAAGCCCTTGAGCACTGTTCTCTCTTCTCCTCGTACGGCTGTCAGCAGACAAAAATAGGGCGAAGGACCCGGAGGGCGAAACCTCCGGGTCCTTCGCTCCTGTCCGTCCGGGTCAGGCCAGCGGGTCCGGGGCCGCGGTGACGCCCAACTTGGCCAGCTCCGCGCGGCCTCCGTCGAAGGCGGTGAGCACCAGCGGGCCCTGCTCGGTGACGGCCACCGAGTGCTCCCAGTGCGAGGCCCAGCTCTTGTCGGTGGTGACGACCGTCCAGTCGTCCTCCAGCACGGCGGAGTGCGGGGTGCCGAGCGTCACCATCGGCTCGATCGCCAGCACGGTGCCCGGGATCAGCTTCGGGCCCTTGCCGCGGCCGGCCACGTAGTTCAGCACGTGCGGCTCCATGTGCATCGCGGTGCCGATGCCGTGGCCGCCGTAGCCCTCGACGATGCCCCACTTGCCCTTGGGGGGCAGCGGCTGGCGGCGGATGAACGACTCGATCGAGCGGGAGACGTCGACCAGCCGGTTGCCCTTCTTCATCTGGGCGATGCCGGCCCACATCGAGCCCTCGGTGACCCGGCTCAGCTGGAGGTGCTCCGCCGCGGTCTCGCCGACCGCGACGGTGATCGCCGCGTCGCCGTGCCAGCCGTCGAGGATGGCGCCGCAGTCGATGGAGATCAGGTCGCCCTCCTGCAGCACCCGCTCCCCCGGGATGCCGTGGACGATCTCGTCGTTGACCGAGGCGCAGATCACACCGGGGAACCAGAGGCCGCCGTGGTGGGCGCGGAAGTTGGAGGTCGCGCCGTGGTCGGTGATGACCTTGTCGGCGATGTCGTTCAGCTCCTGGGTGGTGATGCCCGGGGCGACCGCCTCCCGGCAGGCCTTGAGCGCCTCGGCGACGACCAGCCCGGCCGCCCGCATCTTCGCGATCTGCTCGGGGGTCTTGATCTCCACCATCTGGTCACGCCTTCCACTGTCGGACGCCGCCCGGTCCTTGCCGGGCGGCCGTGCACTCGTTACCACCGTACGACGCCGCAACGGCCGGGAAGCCCCGTCGCGGGGCTTCCCGGCCGTTGCGGACCGTCTCAGGCGGACTTCTTCTGCTCCAGGGCGCCGATCGCGCGCTCCGTCACCTCGTTCACCTTGCCGAGGGCGGAGATGGTGACCAGCAGGCCCTGGTCGGCGTAGTAGCCGATGATCGGCTCCGTCTTGGAGTGGTACTCCTCCAGGCGGACCCGCACGGCCTCCTCGGTGTCGTCCGAGCGCTGGTACAGCTCGCCGCCGCACTCGTCGCAGACGTCCTCGGCCTTCGGCGGGTTGTACACCACGTGGAACACGTGGCTGCCGTCGTTGCGGCACAGCCGGCGACCGGCGATGCGCTTGACGACCTCGTCCTCGGGGACCTCCAGGTCGAGCACGCCGTTGAGGACGATGCCCTCCTCGGCGAGGATCTCGTCCAGAGCCTTGGCCTGGCCCAGGTTGCGCGGGAAGCCGTCGAGCAGGAAGCCGCCCGCGGCGTCCGGCTGCAGCATCCGGTCCTTTGCCATGCCGATGGTGACCTCGTCCGGCACCAGCCGACCCGCGTCCATGTACGCCTTGGCCTCGAGCCCCAGCGGGGTGCCCTGGCTGATGTTGGCGCGGAACAGGTCGCCAGTGGAGATGTGCGGGATGGACAGGGTCTTGGCGAGCACGTGCGCCTGAGTACCCTTCCCGGCCCCGGGAGGTCCGACGAGGACGATACGCATCAGCGGAGGAACCCTTCGTAATTGCGCTGCTGGAGCTGGCTCTCGATCTGCTTCACAGTTTCGAGTCCGACGCCGACGACGATGAGCACGCTGGTGCCGCCGAACGGGAAGTTCTGGTTCGCGTTGAAGGCAACCAGGGCGATCATCGGGATCAGCGCGATAAGGCCCAGGTAGAACGATCCCGGCCACGTGATGCGGGTGAGCACGTAGTTCAGGTACTCGGCCGTCGGTCGGCCCGCCCGGATGCCCGGGATGAACCCACCATACTTCTTCATGTTGTCCGCAACTTCTTCGGGGTTGAAGGAGATGGCCACGTAGAAGAACGCGAAGAAGACAATCAGGACGAAGTAGGTCGCCATGTAGATCGGGTGGTCACCCTTGACGAAGTGGCCACTGATCCAGTTCGCCCATCCGGACTTGCTGTTGGTGAGCTGCACCACCAGCGCGGGGATGTAGAGCAGCGACGAGGCGAAGATGACCGGGATCACACCGGCCTGGTTGACCTTGAGCGGGATGTAGGTCGAGGTGCCGCCGAAGGCGCGGCGGCCGATCATGCGCTTGGCGTACTGCACCGGGATCCGGCGCTGGGCCTGCTCGACGAAGATGACCAGGCAGACCACCACGATGCCGATCGCGATGACGCTGAAGAACTCGACCCAGCCGCCGCCGATCTTGCCGGACTGCTTGATCGCCCACATCGAGCCGGGGAAGCCGGCCGCGATGGAGGTGAAGATCAGGATCGACATGCCGTTGCCGATGCCGCGGTCGGTGATGAGCTCGCCGAGCCACATGATCACCGTGGTGCCGGCGGTCATGGTGATGACCATCACGGCCACCCGGAAGACGCTGGTGTCCGGCACGACCTCGTTGGCGACCGAGCAGCCGGAGAACAGCGCGCCGCTGGAGGCCGTCGCGACGATGCCGGTGCCCTGGAGCACGGCGAGCGCGATGGTCAGGTAGCGGGTGTACTGCGTGATCTTCGCCGTACCCGCCTGGCCCTCCTTCTTCAGCGCCTCGAGCCGCGGGATCACGACGGTGAGGAGCTGGAGGATGATGCTGGCCGTGATGTACGGCATGATGCCGAGCGCGAAGATCGTCAGCTGCAGCAGCGCATTGCCGCTGAACAGGTTCACCAGGCCGAAGATGCCACTGGACGAGGTGTCCTTGATGCACTGGTTGACGGCGACGAAGTTGACGCCCGGGATCGGGACGTGTGCGCCCAGCCGGAACAGCACCATGATGCCCAGCGTGAACAGCAGCTTCTTGCGCAGGTCGGGCGTCTGGAACGCCCGCGCGAACGCACTGAGCACGGTGCCTCCTGCGCCTCCCGCACGTTGACGGCGGGAGGGTCGGTCCTGATGGGGGGGGTGTGGGGCTCTTGTCGGCTGCCGGACGACTGCACAGGCACGCCTGACCCGCAGCCTACAAGGGAACCCAACGGACTCTAACAGTGTGCGGCAACGGTCGAGAAGCGAGTCCCGGCGCCGGTACCGGCCGACCGGCCGGGATGCCCGGTTTTGGCCGGTGTTGAGCACACGTCAGATCCACGCCGACCCGGCGGGTCGACGGACGAACGGGGAAAAGCAGTGGGCCCGCACCTCCCGAGAGAGGTACGGGCCCACTTAGGTCAACGAGTTCAGAGGAGCTCGGTGACGGAGCCGCCGGCGGCGGCGATCTTCTCGGCGGCCGAGCCGGAGACGGCGTCGACCGTCACCTGCAGCGCGACCGAGACCTCGCCCTGGCCGAGGACCTTGACGAGCTCGTTCTTGCGGACGGCACCCTTGGCGACCAGGTCGGCCACGGTGACCTCGCCACCCTGCGGGTAGAGCTCGGCCAGCTTGTCCAGGTTCACGACCTGGAACTGCTTGTGGGCCGGGTTCTTGAAGCCCTTCAGCTTCGGCAGGCGCATGTGGAGCGGCATCTGGCCACCCTCGAAGCGCTGCGGAACCTGGTAACGGGCCTTGGTGCCCTTGGTACCACGACCGGCGGTCTTACCCTTGGAACCCTCACCGCGACCCACACGGGTCTTCTCGGTCTTGGCGCCGGGGGCGGGCCGCAGGTTGTGGATCTTGATCGGCGAGTCCGCCATGTCAGTCCACCTCCTCGACCGTGACGAGGTGACGAACGGTGTGGACCATGCCGCGGATCTCCGGGCGGTCCTCCTTCACCACGGTGTCGTTCAGCCGCTTGAGGCCGAGCGAACGCAGGGTGTCACGGTGGTTCTGCTTGCTACCGATGTACGACTTGGTCTGGGTGACCTTGAGGCGAGCCATCAGGCGCTCACCCCAGCCGCACGGGCCCGGAGCAGAGCAGCCGGAGCCACGTCCTCCAGGGGCAGGCCACGACGGGCGGCGATCTCCTCGGGGCGCACGAGGCCCTTCAGAGCGGCCACGGTGGCGTGCACGATGTTGATCGCGTTGTCCGAGCCGAGCGACTTCGACAGGATGTCGTGAACGCCGGCGCACTCCAGGACGGCACGCACCGGGCCACCGGCGATGACACCGGTACCGGGGGACGCCGGCTTCAGCAGCACGACGCCGGCGGCCTTCTCGCCCTGGACGGGGTGCGGGATGGTGCCCTGGATACGGGGGACCTTGAAGAAGTTCTTCTTGGCCTCCTCAACGCCCTTGGCGATGGCGGCCGGAACCTCCTTCGCCTTGCCGTAACCGACACCCACGGTGCCGTCACCGTCGCCCACCACGACCAGCGCGGTGAAGCTGAAGCGACGACCACCCTTGACAACCTTGGCGACACGGTTGATCGCGACGACGCGCTCGACGTAAGCGGTCTTCTCGACGGCGGGGGCGTTGCCCCGGTCGTCACGCTTACGGTCACGCCGCTCGCCGCCGGTGCCGCCGCCGGCGCCGCTACCGCGGCGCTGGGGTCCAGCCATTGGAATTACCTCTCTCGTTTACGTCCGTCGACAGAGTCGACGAGCGGGCTTAGAAGTCGAGCCCGGCCTCGCGGGCCGCGTCCGCCAGGGCGGCGATGCGGCCGGCGTACCGGTTGCCCGCACGGTCGAAGACGACCGTCTCGACGCCGGCGGCCTTGGCGCGCTCGGCGACCAGGCTTCCGACCTTCTTGGCCAGCTCGGTCTTGTCGCCCTCGGTGCCGCGGATGGACACGTCGAGGGTGGACGCCGACGCCAGGGTGTGACCCTTGGCGTCGTCGATGACCTGGGCGACCATGTGGCGGTTCGAGCGGGTCACGACGAGGCGCGGACGCACCTCGGTGCCGGTGACGCGCTTGCGAACGCGGATGGCGCGGCGCTTGCGGGCGGCGTTCTTGTAGGCGTTGCCCTTGCCGATCTTGACAGAGACGCTCATCGCTTACTTACCACTCTTTCCGACCTTGCGGCGGATGACCTCGCCCGCGTACTTGACGCCCTTGGCCTTGTACGGGTCGGGCTTGCGCAGCTTGCGGATCTTGGCAGCGACCTCGCCGACCTTCTGCTTGTCAGTGCCGTCCACGTGGAACTTGGTGGGCGACTCGACCACGAAGGAGATGCCCTCCGGGGCCTCGACCAGGATCGGGTGGCTGTAGCCGAGCGAGAACTCCATCGCGGAGCCCTTCGCGGCGACTCGGTAACC
Organism: Kitasatospora arboriphila; assembly: GCF_039528095.1. Classification (NCBI taxonomy): domain Bacteria; kingdom Bacillati; phylum Actinomycetota; class Actinomycetes; order Kitasatosporales; family Streptomycetaceae; genus Kitasatospora; species Kitasatospora arboriphila. The sequence goes on along the minus strand of NZ_BAAALD010000001.1, from coordinate 190,380 downwards.
AACACCGCTGATCTCCAGCGACTTGCGGTAGCCCGCGGTCACGCCGGTGATCATGTTCGCCACCAGCGTCCGCGACAGGCCGTGCAGGGCCTTCGACTGACGCTCGTCGTTCGGGCGGGAGACGACCAGGGTGCCGTCCTCGCCCTTGCTGATCTCGATCGGCGCGGCGACGACGTGGGTGAGGGTGCCCTTGGGGCCCTTCACCGAGACCGCCTGGCCATCGATGGTGACGTCCACGCCGGCGGGAACCGGGATGGGCAGCCGTCCAATACGCGACATTGCTGTACCTCCGTTTCCCGAATTACCAGACGTAGGCGAGAACTTCTCCGCCTACGCCCTTCTTGGCGGCCTGCTTGTCGGTGAGGAGACCGGAGGACGTGGAGATGATCGCCACGCCCAGGCCGCCGAGCACCTTCGGCAGGTTGGTGGACTTTGCGTAAACGCGCAGACCCGGCTTGCTGATGCGCTTGATGCCGGCGATGGAGCGCTCACGGTTGGGGCCGAACTTGAGCTCGATGGTCAGCTTCTTGCCGACCTCGCCCTCGGTCGGGTCCTCAACCTTGTAGGAGGAGATGTAACCCTCCTGCTGCAGGATCTCGGCGACGTGCGCCTTGATCTTGCTCGACGGCATCACGACGGAGTCGTGGTACGCCGAGTTCGCGTTACGCAGACGAGTGAGCATGTCTGCGATCGGGTCGGTCATGGTCATGGTGGCCTCAGGCCTCTCTCGCCGTGGTTTCTCCGCGCCAGGTCCCCCTCCGCGCACTCCGGGGAGTGCGAAAGGGGCACAAGCGCAGGGGACCTGCGACGTAGTAAGACATGGGTGCGAGCCCTCACAAGAGAGCCGCGAGCACCTGTGGAGATGCCGCGGCAGGGGCCCGACCCCACCACCTTACGGGAATCCTCTCGGAAGCCCAAAAAGCGGTGGAGTCGGGCACGCTGCTTCGCAGTGGTGTGCCTAGGGCGCCTGGACTACCAGGAGCTCTTGGTCACGCCCGGCAGCTCGCCGCGGTGTGCCATCTCACGGAGGCAGACACGGCACAGGCCGAACTTGCGGTACACCGAGTGCGGACGACCGCAGCGCTGGCACCGGGTGTACGCCCGGACGCCGAACTTCGGCTTACGCTCGGCCTTTGCGATCAGGGCCTTCTTCGCCATGGCTCACGCCTCCTTGAACGGGAAGCCCAGAGCGCGCAGGAGCGCCCGGCCCTCATCGTCGGTCTGAGCGGTGGTCACGACGGTGATGTCCATACCGCGCTGACGGTCGACCTTGTCCTGGTCGATCTCGTGGAACATGACCTGCTCGGTCAGACCGAAGGTGTAGTTGCCACGGCCGTCGAACTGCTTCGGGGAGAGGCCGCGGAAGTCGCGGATGCGCGGCAGGGCCAGCGACACCAGACGGTCCACGAACTCCCACATGCGGTCACCACGGAGGGTGACGTGGGCGCCGATCGGCTGGCCCTCGCGCAGCTTGAACTGCGCGATCGACTTGCGGGCCTTGGTCACGGCCGGCTTCTGACCGGTGATCGCGGTCAGGTCCTTGATCGCGCCCTCGATCAGCTTGCTGTCACGGGCGGCCTCGCCGACACCCATGTTGACCACGACCTTGACCAGGCCGGGGATCAGCATGACGTTCTCGTACGAGAACTGCTCCTGCAGCTGGCCCTTGACCTCGGAGTTGTAACGCTCCTTGAGGCGGGGGGCCACCTTCTCAACAGTCGTCTCAGACATCAGATGTCCTCACCGGTCCGCTTGGCAACGCGGATCTTGTTGCCCTGGTCGTCGAAGCGGTAGCCGACGCGGGTGACGACCTTCTTGCCGTCCTTCTCCACGACCAGCTGGACGTTGGAGACGTGCACCGGGGCCTCGACGGTCACGATGCCGCCCTGGGTGCCCGGGCCCGGCTTGGTGTGCTTCTTGACCCGGTTGACACCCTCGACGAGGACCTTGTTCTCAGCGGGGATGGCCTGGATGACCTTGCCCTGCTTGCCCTTGTCCTTGCCGGTGATGACCTGGACCAGGTCACCCTTCTTGATCTTCATGCTGTTCGCCATGAGATTAGAGCACCTCCGGCGCCAGCGAGATGATCTTCATGAACTTCTTGTCGCGCAGCTCGCGGCCCACGGGGCCGAAGATGCGGGTACCGCGGGGGTCACCCTCGGTGTTCTTGAGGACGACGGCGGCGTTCTCGTCGAACCGGATGTAGGAACCGTCCGGACGACGGCGCTCCTTCACGGTGCGGACGATGACGCACTTGACGACGTCACCCTTCTTCACCGAACCGCCGGGGATCGCGTCCTTGACGGTGGCGACGATGACGTCCCCGATACCGGCGTAGCGGCGACCGGAGCCACCGAGAACGCGGATGCAGAGAATCTCCTTGGCACCCGTGTTGTCGGCGACACGCAGTCGCGACTCCTGCTGGATCACAGCTTTCTCCTGATCGTCAACGAGAGTCGACGGGCCGGCCGCTGCTCACACCTGCGCCCCTGCGGGGCCTGGTGCACATACGGCCGTACCTCATCGGCTTCGTTACTTGGCCTTCTCGAGGATCTCGACGACGCGCCAGCGCTTCGTCGCGGACAGCGGCCGGGTCTCCATGAGGAGGACACGGTCGCCGACACCGCACGCGTTCTGCTCGTCGTGCGCCTTCAGCTTGTTCGTACGGCGGATGACCTTGCCGTACAGCGCGTGCTTGACGCGGTCCTCGACGGCGACGACGACGGTCTTGTCCATCTTGTCGCTGACGACGAGACCCTCACGGGTCTTGCGGAAACCGCGCGTCTCGTTGGTGTTCTCAGTCATCAGGCGTTCTCCACCGTCTCGATGCCCAGCTCGCGCTCGCGCATCAGGGTGTAGATCCGCGCGATGTCCTTACGGACCAGCTTCAGCCGGCCGTGGTTGTCGAGCTGCCCGGTCGCCGCCTGGAAGCGGAGGTTGAACAGCTCCTCCTTGGCCTCACGCAGCTTGGCAACGAGGCCCTCGTTGTCCAGCTGACGAAGCTCAGCAGCCTTGGTAGCGGCCGACATCAGCTCTCACCGTCCTCGCGCCGGACGATCCGGCACTTCATCGGCAGCTTGTGCGCGGCACGGGTGAGCGCCTCGCGAGCAACCTTCTCGTTCGGGTACGACAGCTCGAACATGACCCGACCCGGGTGCACGTTCGCGATCCACCACTCCGGCGAACCCTTACCGGAACCCATGCGGGTCTCGGCCGGCTTCTTGGTGAGCGGGCGGTCCGGGTAGATGTTGATCCAGACCTTGCCGCCACGGCGGATGTGACGGGTGATCGCGATACGAGCGGACTCGATCTGACGGTTCGTCACGTAGGCCGGGGTCACGGCCTGGATGCCGAACTGGCCGAACGCCAGCTCGGTGCCGCCCTTCGAAGCGCCGCGACGCTTCGGGTGGTGCTGCTTGCGGTGCTTGACCCTACGGGGGATCAGCATGGGGGTCAGGCCTCCGTTCCGGTGTTCTCGGCAGCCGGAGCCTCGACCGCAGCGGCCGCGGGGGCCTCAGCAGCGGCGGGACGACGGCCGCGGCCACCGCGCTCGCCACCACGGCGCTCGCCACCGCGGGCGGGACGACCACCCTCGGGACGGGCCGGGCGGTTGCCCGAGCGGGCAGCGGCGTTCTCAGCGCGGACCTCGGCGATGTTCTTGACGTCGCCCTTGTAGATCCAGACCTTCACGCCGATGCGGCCGAAGGTGGTCTTGGCCTCGAAGAAGCCGTAGTCGACGTTCGCACGGAGGGTGTGCAGCGGCACGCGACCCTCGCGGTAGAACTCCGAACGGCTCATCTCGGCGCCGCCGAGACGACCGGAGCACTGGACCTTGATGCCCTTGGCGCCGGACTTCATGGTGCCCTGCATCGACTTGCGCATGGCACGGCGGAAGGAGACGCGGGAGGACAGCTGCTCCGCGACGCCCTGAGCCACGAGCTGGGCGTCCAGCTCGGGGTTCTTGACCTCGAGGATGTTCAGCTGGACCTGCTTGCCGGTCAGCTTCTCGAGGTCGCCGCGGATGCGGTCGGCCTCGGTGCCGCGCCGGCCGATGACGATGCCGGGGCGAGCGGTGTGGATGTCGACGCGGACGCGGTCGCGGGTGCGCTCGATCTCGACCTTGGAGATGCCGGCGCGCTCCATGCCCTTCGTCATCATGCGACGAATGGCGACGTCTTCCTTGACGTAGTCCTTGTACAGCTTGTCGGCGTACCAGCGGGACTTGAAGTCCGTGCTGATGCCGAGGCGGAACCCGTGCGGGTTAACCTTCTGGCCCATTACCGGGTCCCTTCCTTGCTGCTGACGACCACGGTGATGTGGCTGGTCCGCTTGCGGATCCGGTAGGCACGGCCCTGGGCGCGCGGACGGAACCGCTTCAGGGTCGGGCCCTCGTCAACGTACGCCTCGGAGATGTAGAGGTCGTCCACGTTGGAGTGGTTGTAGTTGTGCGCGGCGTTGGCGATGGCGCTGTCGAGCACCTTGCCGACCGGCACGGTGGCTGCCTGCGGAGCGAAACGCAGGACGGCCTGGGCCTCCGTGGCCGGAAGGCCGCGGATGAGGTCCACCACGCGGCGGGCCTTCATGGGCGTGACGCGGATGTACCGCGCCTGGGCCCTGGCTTCCATGGTTGTCCCCTTAATGGAGTAAGTCACTTAAGTCTGTCTGGCGCTGAGCTCAAGCCCGCGGAGCGACTAGCGACGCTTCGACTTGCGGTCTTCCTTCACGTGCCCCTTGAAGGTGCGCGTGGGAGCGAACTCGCCGAGCTTGTGGCCGACCATCGACTCGGTGACGAACACCGGGACGTGCTTACGGCCATCGTGAACCGCGATCGTGTGGCCGAGCATGGCCGGGGAGATCACGGAACGACGGGACCAGGTCTTGATGACGTTCTGCGTGCCCGCCTCGTTCTGCACGTCCACCTTCTTCTGAAGGTGGACGTCGATGAAGGGGCCCTTCTTGAGACTGCGCGGCATCTGACCTGCTCCTAGCGCTTCTTGTTGGTCTTGCGGCGGCGCACGATGAGCTTGTCCGACGCCTTGTTCGGGCGACGGGTACGGCCCTCGGGCTTGCCCCACGGCGAGACCGGGTGGCGACCACCGGAGGTCTTACCCTCACCACCACCGTGCGGGTGGTCGATCGGGTTCATGGCGACACCACGCACGGTCGGGCGGACGCCCTTCCAGCGCATACGGCCGGCCTTGCCCCAGTTGATGTTCGACTGCTCGGCGTTGCCGACCTCGCCGACGGTCGCGCGGCAGCGCGCGTCAACCAGACGGATCTCACCGGAGGGCATGCGCAGGTGCGCCATGCGGCCCTCACGGGCGAGCAGCTGGATGCCGGAACCGGCGGAGCGGGCCATCTTGGCACCGCCACCGGGACGCAGCTCCACCGCGTGGATGGTGGTACCGACCGGGATGTTGCGCAGCGGCAGGTTGTTGCCCGGCTTGATGTCGGCCCCGGGGCCGTTCTCGATCCGGTCACCCTGCGCGACGCCGCGGGGGGCGATGATGTAGCGCTTCTCGCCGTCCGCGTAGTGCAGGAGCGCGATGCGCGCGGTGCGGTTGGGGTCGTACTCGATGTGAGCGACCTTGGCCGGCACGCCGTCCTTGTCGTGACGACGGAAGTCGATCACGCGGTAGGCGCGCTTGTGACCGCCACCCTGGTGGCGGGCGGTGACACGACCGGCGTTGTTACGGCCGCCCTTGCTGTGCAGCGGGCGAACCAGCGACTTCTCCGGCGTGGACCGCGTGATTTCGACGAAGTCGGCCACGCTGGAGCCGCGGCGGCCCGGCGTAGTCGGCTTGTACTTGCGGATACCCATTTTCGTCCTCGTCCTTAACGACGATCACGTTCTCCGTCAGGCGGAGACCGGACCACCGAAGATGTCGATGCGGTTGCCCTCGGCCAGCGTCACGATGGCGCGCTTGGTGTCCTTGCGCTTGCCAAAGCCCGTCTTGGAGCGCTTGCGCTTGCCCTGACGGTTGAGCGTGTTGACGGCCTCGACCTTGACCGAGAAGACCGCCTCGACGGCCTGCTTGATCTGGGTCTTGTTGGCGTCCGGCGACACGACGAACGTGTACTTGTTCTCGTCGAGGAGCGAGTAGCTCTTCTCGGAGATGACCGGCTTGACCAGGACGTCACGGGGGTCCGTGTACGTCTTGCTCGTGATCTCGGCAGCCATCAGGCGGCGCTCCCTTCGAGCTCGCCCTCAGCAGCAACGGCCTTGGCGGACGCGACCGGACCGGCCACGAAACGCTCGAAGGCTGCCTGGGTGAAGACCACATCGTCGGAGACGAGCACGTCGTAGGTGTTCAGCTGGCCGGCGTCCAGGATGTGCACGTTCGGCAGGTTGCGAGCGGACTTGAGGCCCAGCTCGTCCTCGCGCTCGACGACCAGGAGGACGTTCTTGCGCTCGGAGATCTTGCCGAACAGGCTCTTGGCGGCCTTGGTCGACGGCGCATCGGTCGCGGTCACCGCGGTGATCACGTGGATGCGCTCGTGGCGGGCCCGGTCGGTGAGCGCACCGCGGAGGGCGGCGGCGATCATCTTCTTCGGGGTCCGCTGCGAGTAGTCGCGCGGCACGGGACCGTGCACGACGCCACCGCCGGCGAACTGCGGCGCACGGGTCGAGCCCTGACGGGCGCGGCCGGTGCCCTTCTGGCGGTACGGCTTCTTGCCGCCACCACGGACCTCGCCGCGGCGCTTCACCTTGTGCGTGCCCTGGCGGGCAGCGGCGAGCTGCGCGACGACGACCTGGTGCATCAGCGGGATGCTGACCTTGGCGTCGAAGATCTCGGCGGGCAGCTCGAGGCTGCCGGCCTTGTCGCCGGCCGGCGACAGGATGTCAATGGTGGTCATATCCTTCACAGCCCCTTCGCCGCGGTGCGGACGAGGACGAGGCCGCCGTTCGGGCCCGGGACGGCGCCCTTGATGAGGAGCAGGCCCTTCTCCGCGTCGACCGCGTGCACGGTCAGGTTCTGGGTGGTCACACGCTCGTGGCCCATCCGACCCGCCATGCGCAGGCCCTTGAACACGCGGCCCGGGGTGGCGCAGCCACCGATGGAACCGGGCGAGCGGTGCTTGCGCTGGGTGCCGTGACCGGCGCCGAGGCCCTTGAAGTTGTGACGCTTCATGACACCGGCGAAGCCCTTGCCCTTGGAGGTGCCGGTCACGTCGACCTTGACACCCGCCTCGAACAGCTCGGCGGTGATCTCCTGGCCCAGGGTGTACTCGGACGCGTCCGAGGTACGCAGCTCGACCAGGTGGCGGCGCGGGGTGACACCGGCCTTGGCGAAGTGACCCGCGAGGGGCTTGTTCACCTTGCGGGGGTCGATCTCGCCGAAGCCGATCTGGACGGCGTCGTAGCCGGCCGGGCTGTCGGCGGTGTGGACCTGGGTCACGACATTCGGCCCAGCCTTGACGACGGTCACCGGAACGATCCGGTTGTTCTCGTCCCAGACCTGGGTCATGCCGAGCTTCTCGCCCAGGATGCCCTTAATCTGCTTAGCCATCTTCGGTGTGCCTCTCAGAGCTTGATCTCGATGTCGACACCGGCCGGCAGGTCGAGACGCATGAGCGAGTCAACCGTCTTCGGCGTGGGGTCGAGGATGTCGATCAGACGCTTGTGAGTACGCATCTCGAAGTGCTCGCGCGAGTCCTTGTACTTGTGCGGCGAGCGGATGACGCAGTACACGTTCTTCTCAGTGGGCAGCGGCACCGGGCCCGCGACCTGCGCACCAGTACGGATCACCGTCTCGACGATCTTCTTCGCCGAGGAGTCGATGACCTCGTGGTCGTAGGCCTTGAGCCGGATGCGGATCTTCTGTCCCGCCATGGCTACTCAGTAGTCCTTCTGTGGTCTGCTGCTTCCACGACCGGCTTCGTCCGAGCGGACTGGTCCGGCGGCGCCTCCGGGTGGTTACCCTCTCCGACCCCCGCGGTCGGGCGTGTCGCCCTACCGCTTGCAAAAAACCAAAGAGGTCTCCCTCTTCGGTTCCGCTCTCGGTCGGTGAGGTCTTGCACCCACCAGGCGCCGGGTCGAGGCCCCGCCCACGCTTCCCGGAAGATTCCCGTACGTCCGCCCCGCAGCTGCCGCGGTGTCGCTTACACACCACTGCGCCCACACGCCCACCGCAGAAGCAGTGAACGCGGACGCATGAACGGCCATCACGGGAACGACGAGTACGTGGGACTCGCTTCCGGTCCTCCCGGCGGGAGGCGCGCAGCATCGGCACTCAACCGAGCAACTTGGACATACTGCCACACAGAGCAGGCGGAACGCCAATCGGGAGGCCGCTCCGAGCCGGCCCGGCCCACTCGCTCGCCCCTGCTGCAGAAGATTCGCTCACCGGTACGATGCAGCACGCACACCCGCTCCCACCGTTGGGCCACCCATGACTCGCCCTGTTCACGCGGCCGCCCGCGGGCCGGTCCGCACAGCTCCGCCGGATCCCACCGACGCACGGTCCCGGAGGAACTCCCGGGGGGCGCGTGCCCGCTCCGCCCGGCTGCTGTGGAGCTCCTGGTTCGTTCCCGCCCTCCTCACCTTCGCCCTGGGTACGTACGGGGCGAGCCGCCCGGGAATGTGGCAGGACGAGCTGGCGACCTGGGCCTCGGCCTCGCGCAGCACCCGGGACCTGCTCGGCATGCTGCACAACGTGGACGCCGTCCACGGCACGTACTACCTCCTGATCCACGAATGGATCCGGGTGTTCGGCGATTCGCTCACGAGCATGCGCATGCCGGGAGTGCTGGCGGTCACCGGAGCCGCCGTCTGCGTGGCACTCACCGGGCAGCGGCTCTTCGGACCCCGCTCCGGGCTCACCGCAGGCCTGTTGTTCGCGGTGGTCCCCGCCGTCAGCAGATATGCGCAGGAGGTTCGCTCGTACGCCCTGGTGGCGGGCGCCGTCGCGGCCGCCACGCTGTTCCTGTTCCGCTCCCTGGAACGGCCGACCTGGCCGAGGTGGCTCGGCTACGCCTGCTGCCTCACCGCCGCCGGGGCGTTCCACCTCGCCTCACTGACCTTCCTGTCGGGACATGCGGCCGTTGTGCTGCTGCGCTGGCGGGACGGACGGGACGGGCGCCTGCCGCTCCGGTGGCTGGTCTCGGTCACGGCTTCAGCGGCGAGCCTGCTGCCCCTCGTTCTGATCGGTCAGCGGCAGCTCCACCGGCAGTTGGGCTGGATCGAGCGGCCCACGTTCGCCAAGACGTGGCGGATGTGGCCCGAGCTGTTCTACTCCGCGCCGGTCAGTCTCGTCCTGCTGGTGCTGGCGCTCCTCCCGCTGCTGCAGCGCCGGCGGAGGCCCGCCGTCGAGGCCGCGCTGCTGACCGTCCTCCCGCTGGTCGTGCTGTGGGTGGTCTCCCACGGCGAGATCTCCTACTGGCTGAACCGGTACCTCTTCTTCACCGTTCCGGCCTGGGCAGTGCTGGCCGGTGCGGGCGCGGCAGCACTCAGGCCCCGGTTGCTGACCGTGGGTGCCCTCGTCCTAGTCACCGCGCTGGGAGTTCCCGACCAGCGTTTCGTGCGGCAGGCGGATTCGCACAGCTGGTACAGCTATCCGATGGCCGTGCCGTACGGCGGGTCGCCGTCGACGCCCGACTTCATGGGGGCAGGTGACGTGATCGCGCAGGGCCAGCGCCCCGGAGACGGAATCGTCTACTCGCGCGGGCCGTGGTTCGACCACTACCTGGATGCCGGGGTGCGGTACGCGCTTCCCCGGTCCCTCGACATGCGCGACGTCTTCCTGGCGGAGAGCGCCGCGCACCGCCGCGATCTGTGGACGCTGGAGTGCAGCAACAGCGCCGAGTGTCTCGGCGACGAGCCCCGGCTGTGGGTCGTCACCCTGGGCTCGGTTCCGGAGCGCACGGACCGTCGGCTGGACGGACCCGACATCAAGCTGATCAAGCCGGAGATCGACGCGCTGAACCAGGCCTACGAGGTCGAACGAATCGTTCAACTGCGCGATGTTACGGTCACCCTCATGGTTCGGCGGTGACGGCGGGGTGAGGCGACCCCGCTCCTGCACGGCCCCGCGGTGCTCTGTGCGGTACGACGCACCGCGCCAGTCCGCCGGCGCGACCGACCTCAACCCACGATCGGAAGAGACCTGTTCATGTCCGCCCTCGCTGTGAGAGCGCGCCTCTCGTCACTCCCCACGCTGGCCGACGTGTGGTCGGGCCGCCGGAACGGTTTCGGACTCCTGCGGCTCGTCTTCTCGGTCGGCGTCATCATCGAGCACGCCAGGCCGCTCGGTTTCCATCAGCCCGAACCGCTGAAGTCGCTGAGCCGTCACCAGGTGGACCTGGGTGCCCTGTGCGTCGCCGGCTTCTTCCTGTTGTCGGGCCTCCTCATCACCCGCAGCGCCATGCGCACCGACCTGCGGCGGTTCCTCTGGGCACGCGCCGTCCGGATCCTGCCGGGTTTCTGGGCCTGCCTCCTGGTGACCGTGCTGGTGATCGGCCCGATCGTCGCATGGCGTTCCGGGATGTCGCTGCACGACTACTTCACGCACCCGGAGGGACCTTGGAGGTACCTCCGCAAGAACTGCGCACTGGCGATGAACCAGTTCGGGCTGTCGGGGCTGCTGGCCGACAACCCGTATCCGAAGGCGTTCGACGGCTCGCTGTGGTCCCTCTCGTCGGAGGTCTTCTGCTACCTCGTGGTCGGCGGGTTGGCGGCGCTGGGCATTCTGCGCCGCAACCGGGCCGTCGTCCTGGTGATGCTGGCCGGCGCCTTGCTGTTCATGGCGTCCCTCGCCGTGAAAGCCCCTCACCTGCGGGCGAACATCTATGCGGAGACCGGCCACGGCGCCTACATCCTGCCGCTGATCGGCTGGCTCTCCTTGAACAACCTGCTTCCGCTGATGTTCATGTTCGGCCTGGGCGCAGCGGCCGAGCTGTACCGGGAGCGGCTGCCGATTCACTGGGCGATCGCGGCCGTCTGCGCAGTGCTCTTCGGTGGATCGATGCGGTTCGGCGGCTTCACGCTCATCGGACTGCCCGCACTGGCCTACCTGATCGTCTGGACAGCCGTCAGAACGCCTTCCCCGCTGACCCGGATCGGGGCGAAGGCCGACTTCTCGTACGGGCTCTACATCTACGCCTTCCCTGTGCAGCAGACCCTCGTGCTGTTCCACGGGACACGGTGGGGCTTCTGGCCCTACGTGGCGCTGTCGACCGCCGTTGCCCTCGGCATGGCCGCCTGCTCGTGGTACCTGGTGGAACAGCCCACGCTCCGGCTCAAGGACAAGAACCTGGACAACCTGACACCTCCGTTCCTGCACCGCCGCAGGAAGGCTGGGGATGTGGCCGCGGACGCGGCGCCGGAAGCACAGTTGCAGGAGGCGTAACAGGTCGAAGCCGCCGGGGCTCTGCCCCGGCGGCTT